>JAICMD010000010.1 GCA_025929405.1 Mucilaginibacter sp.
AGTATACGGCATGGTATCAAAAATGCGCAAACTTAATAAAACCATGCTGCTGCTATCGAAAATTGAGAACCGCCTGATACATGAAAAAGAAAGATTAGATCTGCAACCTATTGTAACCGGTGTTATTAATGATTTTCAGGAACTACTTGCAGCCAAAACCCTTGCGCTTAATTCAGATCTACAGCATACAGAGATATTAATTAACAAGGAGTTGCTTTATTTATTGCTAAACAATTTATTGGGTAACGCCATAAGGCATAATTATATTGGCGGACAAATATTTGTAACGCTTAGCCGCACCCAATTGGTAATTGCCAATACCGGGCAGCCCGAGCCGTTGAAAAAAGATAGCATCTTTCAACGCTTCAATAAGTCGCCCGAGTCTGAAGGCAGCGGGTTGGGGCTAACTCTTGCGCGCGAGATTTGCGAGGCATCAGGTTTTAGCTTAAAATACGCCTATGAGCAAAACAAACACACTTTTACAATTGATTTCGCAACTATCTGACTTTTCAATTTTTATACAGAATTAACTAATAGTTTTAACCCATAATGCGATACTTATTACCCCTACTTTTGTTATTGCTTTTTGGTGCAAATATGACCAATGCCCAATCACGGACGTTGAACCAATATTTGGAAACAGCCGCTAAAAATAGCCCCTTGTTAAATGATTTGCGCAACCAGATAGAATCGGGCAAGCTGGATAGCATCAGGATACGGGCCGGGTTTAAACCCCAGGTTATGGCCAGCAGTACCGGTACCTATGCCCCGGTTATCAATGGTTTTGGCTATGCGGATGCCATTACCAACGGACAAACTTTAAATGCCTTAGTAGGCGTTAACCAGGCGCTTATTGGCAAAAATTATTTAAATGCCCAGTTTGATGCCTTAAAATTAAGCCGCGACTCCATTGGCAATACCATTAAAATATCTGAGCAGGATCTTAATAAAACCATCACCACACAATATATTACGGCTTATGGTAGCTTATTGCAATATAATTTTAATAAAGAAATTGTTGACCTGCTAACCCGCGAAGAAGATCTGCTTAAAAAACTTACCCGCAGCAACGTTTACCGCCAAAGTGATTACCTAACCTTTTTGGTAACCCTTAAACAGCAGCAGTTACAGTTAAATCAGTCAAGGCTGCAATACCGGATTGATTATACCACTCTTAACTATTTAGCAGGTATTGCCGATACTACCGTAAACGATTTACAAGACCCTGCCATACAGCCCGTGCTTTTTGTGGATAAGGCCAACAGTATATTTTTTCAGCAATTTAAAACGGATAGCATCAGGCTTACCAACGCCCGTAAACTGGTTGATTACAGCTATAAACCCCGTGTAAACCTGTTTGCCGATGGTGGTTATAATACTGATTTTGTTTATCAACCCTATAAAAATTTTGGCACAAGCGTGGGCTTTACCATATCGGTGCCTATTTATGATGGCGGCGTGCGTAAAATTCAGTATAAAAAAATAGCGTTACAGGAAAATACCAGGCAAAACTATAAGGCTTATTTTGATGTGCAGTACCGGCAGCAAATTGCGCAGCTAAACCAGCAGATAAGCGATAATGCCAACCTGGAGCAACAAATAAAAGATCAGTTTAAATATTCGGAAAGCTTAATAAAGGTTGATACCCAGCTTTTACAAACCGGCGACCTGCGTATTGCCGACCTGATTATTGCCGTTAACAATTACCTGTCGGTAAAAAACCTGCTTACGCAAACCAATATAAACCGGCTGCAGCTTATTAATCAGTTAAATTACTGGAAAAAATAGTATGAAGAAACGTGTAACTCATTATACCATAACTACCGCCTTTTTAATGGCGCTGATGTTATTATTTTCCTGCCACCCACCTGCCGAACCGGATGATGAGGAGGCTGATGTAACTTCGCAAACCCCTGTTGCCGTAACCACTATTAGCCAGGATCCCATGGCCGATTATGTGGACATGAACGCTACATCCGTTTTCCAGCAAAAAAACTATGTAAAGGCCAATGCCAATGGTTATATTCAACTGGTTAATGCCAAACCGGGTCAATTTGTAAATAAAGGTGCGCTGCTGTTCAACATAAAAACAAAGGAGGCGCAAAGTATTGGCAACAGCATTAATGTGTTAGATACCACCTTCAAATTTTCGGGCGTAAACCGGATTAAAGCTGCCGAACATGGTTTTATTACTGAACTTAATCACCAAGTGGGCGATTATGTGCAGGACGGCGAGCAACTGGCCGTTATTAATGACGAATCAAGTTTCGCATTTTTATTACAGGTACCTTATGAGTTAAGAAACCTGGTAAAGGTTGGCAGCGAGATACCGCTTACACTGCCTGATGGCGAAAAACTGAACGGGCGTGTATCGTCACTAATGCCATCGGTTGATACTTTGTCGCAAACGCAGGGCGCGGTTATTAAAGTAACCAGCAGCCACCCCATACCCGAAAATCTGGTAGCCAAAGCGCGCATAACTAAAGTTGCCAAAGCTACTGCGGCCTCACTGCCCAAATCGGCGGTGCTGGCTAATGAAACACAAACAGACTTTTGGGTAATGAAATTGATCAATGATACTTTGGCTGTAAAAGTACCCGTTACAAAGGGTATTGAAACCAGCGACAGGATAGAAATACTTTCGCCCAGATTTGCGCCAACCGACAGAATAATCGTAACCGGCAACTATGGCCTTGCTGATACAGCCAAGATCAAAATAACAAAACCATGATCAAGGGCGTAAAAGATTATTTTATATCGCATAAAAAGCCCATTAGCCTGGTGCTTGCGCTGATATTAATTGGCGGCGTATATGTGTATGGTAAGCTGCAAACCTCACTTTTTCCTGAGATTACATTCCCTAAAATAAAGATCATTGCCGATGCCGGATTACAACCGGTAAACAAAATGATGATAACCGTAACCAAACCATTGGAGGATGCGGTAAAACAGGTGCCTGATTTACAGATGGTGCGCAGCACAACCAGCCGAGGCTCGTGCGAAATATCGGCTTATATGGATTGGAACGCTGATATTGACCTTAGCCTGCAACGTATACAGGCACAGATAGATAAAATACGGGGCGACCTGCCTGCCGAGGTACAGATAAGTACCGAAAAGATGAATCCATCCATCCTGCCCGTAAGCGGTTATACGTTGGAGAGCCATACGCGCTCGCCTATCGAAATGAAAATGATTGCCACTTATACGGTCAAGCCCTTTCTATCACAGGTTGCGGGGGTGTCTGAGATAAGGGTTATTGGCGGTAAATCAAAAGAATACTGGCTGGTGCTTAACCGCGCAAAAATGAGTGCGCTATCCATAACGCCTGATAATATTAACAACGCGCTTGCGCAAACAAACTTTGTAAAATCGGGCGGGTACCTGTCTGATTATAAGATGCTATATTTAACCGTTACTGATGCCACCTTAATGGCTAAGGACCAGTTAGAGGACCTGGTTATCAGCAATAACAGCAAACGTATTACCCATATTAAAGATATTGCCGATGTACAGATAAATGAAGGCATTGAATACACCAAAATAAACGCTAACGGGCACGATGGGGTACTAATTGCGGTTATTAAACAACCTAACGCCAATTTGATCGATCTGTCAAACGATATGGCCCTAAAGGTAAAGGCCTTACGCAAAATATTACCACATGATGTAACTATTAAACCCTACTACGTACAGGCCGATTTTGTTAATGAATCTGTAAAAAGTGTAAGCGATAGCCTTTGGGTGGGTTTGGTGCTGGCCATTATAGTGGCTATCATCTTTTTACGCTCGGTAAAAGCCAGCGCAACTATATTAATTACCATACCAGTTACCCTGTGTTTAACCTTAATTGTATTATATGCTTGCGGTTACACCTTAAACATCATGACACTGGGTGCCATTGCTGCAGCAATAGGCTTAATTATTGATGATGCCATTGTGGTAGTTGAGCAGATACACCGTACCCACGAGGAACACCCTGACGAACTTACCCGGCATTTACTGCGCAAAGCGGTTGATTATCTGTTCCCGGCGATGGTAGGTTCATCCATTAGTACCATTGTAATTTTTATCCCTTTTGTGCTGATGAGCGGGGTTGCAGGCGCTTATTTTAAAGTGCTCACCAATACGATGATCATTACGCTGGTATGCTCGTTTTTTGTTACCTGGATTGGCTTGCCGGTTATCTATTTATTGCTTAGCCGCGATAAATTAGGATTAAGTAAAAAAGAAGAAGTACACAATGTAAAACGCCAGAAATGGGTGTCGTATTTTATTTTGCGGCCCTACCTGGGCGGCATTATTATGTTATTGCTGATTGTGGCGATGATAGCCATCCCATCAGGTTTGGAAACGGGTTTTTTACCTGAAATGGATGAGGGTGCCATTGTATTGGATTATACTTCGCCACCTGGAACTTCGTTGGAGGAGACCGACCGTATATTACGTGAGGTTGAAAAAATTATTGTTAAACACCCAGATGTTGCGGCCTACTCGCGCAGAACGGGTACACAAATGGGCTTTTTTATTACTGAGCCAAATACCGGTGATTATTTGATCCAGCTTAAAAAGGACAGGGATAAGACAACCGAGGATGTGATAAGCGACCTCCGCCAGTCGATAGCTTCAACACAGCCTGCCTTGCGTATTGAATTTGGCCAGGTAATTGGCGATATGCTTGGCGATTTGATGAGTTCGGTAGAACCTATAGAAGTAAAGGTTTTTGGTGATGACCAGCAAAAACTGCAGCAACTATCGCGGCAAATTGCAGATGTAGTAAGAGAGTCAAAAGGTACCGCCGATGTGTTTGATGGTATTGTTATAGCAGGCCCCGCTGTAAGTATTGTGCCCAATTACAGCAAACTGGCACAATATGGTTTAACCCCTACTAACCTTCAGTATCAGGCACAGACCGCACAGGAGGGTAATTTAGTGGGCAGCGTTTATGAGTCAAGGCAGTTATCGCCTATCCGCCTGGTATACCCCGGTAACAGGGCGCTTAATATTGACGGTATTAAAAACCTGAATATATTTTTGCCTAATGGTAACCTTATACCCATTACCCAATTGGCCCATGTTGAGTTAAGGGCGGGCGATGCAGAAATAAACCGGCAGGATCTGCAGTCAATGGGTGTGATAAGCGCACGCCTTGAAAACAGCGATCTGGGCAGCACTATGGCATCCATTCAAAAAGGTATAGCACAAAAAATAAGCCTGCCATCGGGTTATCATATTGAGTATGGCGGTGCTTATGCCGAGCAGCAGCAGTCGTTTAAAGAGTTGTTGATCATCCTTATTACATCAAGCTTACTGGTTTTTGCAGTGATATTATTCCTGTTCAAGCAATTCAGGGTAGCATTGTTGATATTGCTGATATCTGTTTTGGGTGTATCAGGCAGCTTGCTGGCCTTATTTATTACCAATACGCCGCTAAATGTAGGCAGCTATACCGGTTTGATCATGATTGTAGGTATTATTGGCGAAAATGCCATATTTACCTTCCTGCAATTTAAAGACAGCGCTGTAAAACAAGGCGTGGATGAAGCGCTTATCTATTCAATCTCAACCAGGCTAAGGCCAAAATTAATGACAGCATTGGGTGCTATAATTGCCTTAATGCCGCTGGCTTTAGGCATTGGCGCAGGAGCGCAACTGCATCAACCATTGGCAATAGCTGTTATAGGCGGATTTATAGTAGCCCTGCCATTATTGCTGATAGTATTACCAAGCATGCTGCGCATTCTGTATCGAAATTATAAGTTTGAATAATAACAAAAAAACCGCCCCGAATACTCGGGGACGGTTTCACATCATGTATATGTAGGGATAATTAGGGCATTTTTATTTACCAACCACTATCAGGTGGAATGGATTGGAAGCAGAAGCTGCCGGAAGATATAACTGATGTGTATTAACATCAATCCCAATTGTACGGGCACCGCTTTCAGTCGGTACATTTTCAACAAATTCAAATTTATCGGCAGATAGCTCCTTAATAACAGACATATTTCCTTCGCGGTTAGAACTATATGCTTGTTTCAGAGAAGGATCAAACGCTACACCGTCACAATCGCCAATAGGGAATTTAGCAAGACTTTTTCCGTTAGTTGCATCCATTACAACCATAGTTTTACTACCTCCGCAGCCAATAAACAAACGGTTGGTAGTTACATCAATGGCAAGTCCGCTCGGCTCTTCGCCGCCCTCAATTTTATAGCGATGTATAACTTTGTAGGTTTTAGCATCTATTACTGCAACCTCGCTGGTATTTTCTATGTTAACAAAGATATTTCCTTTACCGTCGGACACGCCGGTTTCGGGTTTGCCGCCAAGCGGCACCGTAGCAACTACCTTATCGGTAGCTACATCAATAACGCTGGCATCACTGCTACGGCCGTTAAAGGCATATACCTTTTTTGAAAAATCATCATAAAAAATTGCATCAGGATTGGTACCTGTAGCAACAGTGCCAATTGGCTTATTGGTTTTCAAATCAAATACGGTGCAATTATTTGCCCGGCCATTGCTGGTATAACCTTTATTAAATGGCTTTGCCAAAGCAATACCGTGCACGCCATTGGTATTGGCAATACTGCCAATTGTATCGCCTGATGTACTTAAAATATGTACCCGGTTGGTATGAGATACATATATTTTTTTTGCGGCTGCGTCTACAGTTACGTAATCCCATCCGCCCGTTCCGCCGATGGGCAGGGTTTTAATAACGTGGAGTCCGTTTTTTGATTGCGAAAACGCAGGAAGAGCTGCGGCAAACAATGCCAGCATAGTTAGGGGCCTTAATACGCTCATTGGATTATGGTTTTTTAAGGCTATTTTAAATAAACAATCTGTAGGAATATTGGAAATTATTACAGCTCATCCATATATCCTGCAAACCCGCCACGCGGTAGCCATCTAACCGGAATTTTATCTTTATTACTAACTACAAGATATTGCTCCTGGAAGGCGCTGTCGTTATCGCCATCGCTCATTAAGGTAAGCTTGTATTTTTTACCTGCGGGTAAAAAACTGAAGTCTATGTTGGTTTGCCCCCCTCTTCTGTCGCCATTAATACCGCCTATAAACCATTCCTTACCTTTTTGCCTTGCAATTACTACCGATTTGCCCGGATATCCCGAAACAAACTTAGTATCGTCCCACGCGGCAGGTACTTTGGTTAAAAATAACTTCTCGGCATAAGGCAGGTTATCAAACCCCGAGGGCCTGTCGGCAAAATTTTGTATGCCCGATTCAAATACCACGGCAAGAGCCAGTTCATGTGCATAGCTGGTGGTATGGATATATTGCGAATTGGTAAATGATACGGGCGTATAATCCATTGGGCCAATTACATTACGGGTAAACGGTAAGGTTGCGTTATGTGCGGGGCCTTCAGTGGTCATTAACGGGCCGTTGTTATACTGTTCGCCACCGGCAACAGCCTCCATAGTCATTAAATTTGGGTAGGTACGGTTCCAGCCGCGCGGCACAGTTGAGCCGTGAAAAAATACCATTAACTTATATTTGGCGGCATCTTCCAGTATATCGATATAATAGTTGATGATATTTTGTTTATCGCTTTCAAAAAAGTCAACCTTAATGCCTGCAATGCCTATTTTATTTAACCACTCAAATTCCTTAACGCGGCTTTCGTGGGTAATCAGCCTGTCACGCGGGGTTGACATTACGGTATTATGTTTACCGCCCGAATTATACCATATTAACGGCTTTACGCCATGTGCTAATGAATAGGCAACCGCTTTTTCAAGGTCACCGCCGTTGCTCATCTGGTCCCACTCCCAGTCAAATAAAGTATATGGCCATTGCATGCGTGCAGCCAGGTCAACATATTGCGTTACACGCTGATAATCTTTTGTACCGTGGTTATACGCCCAATATATCCATGAGCTTGTACCGGGCTTTACCCAGTCAAAATTTTCGCCTGTTAAAGGCGGCCTGCTCACATCATCAACCAGGGTGGATTGTACAATATCAGCCAGTTGCCCAATAATTGCCACGCGCCACGGCGACTGCCAGGGGAATGAAAGCGTAGGATTTACGTCGCCTGTTCTATTACCATCGCCGGCAGAAGGAAAAGTTAGCTTAAACTCGTCTTTAGAGGCAGCAGTATTGGTAAGTTTGGTGGTGCAATAATTACGGTCAATATCAGCCTCGGTAATTAATGCCCAGCATTCGGCATTGCCCGATGCTTTAAATAAAGCAGGATATCCCCATTCGCCGGTTTTAAAATTGTTTTCCTGTATCGGGTAAAAGCCTTCATAGCTCCTTACAAATTTCTGCAGCCAGCGTTTTGAGCTGTCAGCCACATGGAACGAAGTCAGTTCGTCCATCATTTTTACCGGGGTTGCTTTCTTTTCAGGGAAAACATATCTGAATGCTATGCCATTGTTATAAACCCGAAGAATAACATCCATACCAGTGCCGCCCTCATTAGCAAAATGATAGCTTATTTCATTGCCATCATTAGTGGCTAATGATTTTTTGCCGTGGATAGCTGTGTATTGATCATGTACAGCTTTTACCTTGCCCTGTCCTTTTAATTTTAAGTTATGGGCAAAGTCGCCATCATCCAGTAATAAACCCAATTTTACTTCGGGCAATACAGTTACCTGGTTTTTATAACTAACCGCAAACGACCATAGTGCATTATTACCTTTTGGGGATACTAACTGAACTTCAATATTTTTGTCGGGCGAGATGATTTTTGGCGATTGTGCAAACGCAAAATGCGCTGCAATTAAAAGCAGAGCAAGAACGGCTGTTTTTTTCATTCAGGTATAATTGGTAAAGGATGGGGCTAATTTAGCTTAAAAATCCTTATTTAATAACTTTTCTAATTCGGCAAAGCTTACGTTCATTTTAACGCGGCCTTGTTTGGCGTATGATATTTCGCCGGTTTCTTCTGATACAATTATCGCTGTAGCTTCATTAGCTTCGGTAACACCAATGCCTGCCCTGTGGCGCAGGCCAAACTGCGGGGGCAGGTCAACCTTATCAGTAAGCGGTAAAATGCAACTTGCCGATTTAATCTTGTTTTCGGCAATTACCACTGCGCCGTCATGCAGCGGACTGGTTTTTTGGAATATAGCCTCCAGCAAACGTTTGGATATTTTGGCATCCATCACCTCGCAGCTATTTTGATAAAACTGCTCATCATAGTATTTGGCAAAAACAATGAGCGCCCCGGTACGGGTTTGCTTTAAAATTTTGCAGGCATCAATAATAGGCTTAATGCGCATGTAATTGTTTTTTTCAACTTCGGCTTTGCCAAAAAAATACTGCCACCAAGCTTTATTGCGCTGCAAGGATGCATTTTTACCTACCAGTAATAAAAACCGTCGTATTTCCTGCTGAAAAATAACAATCACCAGTATAATGCCTACACTGTTAAAATAACCCAAAATAGTGGCAAGCAACTTCATGTGCAACGCGCTTACTACGTAGTAAAGCACATATAACACAGCCATACCTATTACTATATTGGCCGCAATGGTTCCCCTAACCAGGTTGTATAATTGGTAAATGAGAAATGCCACCAACACAATATCAAGCACATCAAAAAAAGTAAATTTTAACAGGCTGAAATCAAGTGCATGCATGTACGCAATTTAGCATAATGCTTTTAAAAATCAGGAATATGAGTTGTAAATAGATTAATGCGCCGCTTTCGCCCTCTTTTTGGGGAACAGCAATGAGGCTACAATACTTATCACCAATATGGCTGAAATTATTAACAATGAGTTCATGGTGGTTAAGCCAATTCTTTCGACATAATTAGCCAGCAGCATTTTTAGTCCAATAAAAGCAAGCAATGCCGCCAGACCAACTTTTAGGTAATGGAACTTATCAATAATATTTACCAGTAAAAAGAACATGGAGCGCAGCCCCATTATGGCAAATATATTGGAGAAAAATACAATATAAGGATCTTTAGTAACCGAAAAAATTGCGGGGATAGAATCAACAGCAAAAATCAGATCAGTAAACTCAATAATCAGCAGCACCAAAAAAAGCGGGGTGATGTATTTTTTACCATTTAGTTTGATGAAGAATTTGTTGCCCTCAAATTTTGGATGTACAGCAAAAAACCTTGACGCCAATTTTACTACCTTATGGTTTTCGGGATCAATTTTTTCCTCCTCATTACGGTTAATATACATGGTAATGCCGGTATACACCAAAAACGCACCAAAAATATAAAGCACCCAATGGAATTTAGTAATAAGCGCAGCACCTACAAAAATGAACAGGAAGCGCATTATTACCGCACCAATAATGCCCCATAACAAAACTTTATGATAATACTTTTGCTGTACACCAAAGGCAGTAAAAATAAGTACCATTACAAATATGTTATCAACCGAAAGCGCATACTCAACTATATAACCGGTTATAAACTCAAGTGCAAGGTTTTTGCGGTAAAGGTTTAAGCCGCCTGCAAAATCATTAGGATTTAGTTTTAAATGATGCTGGTGCTTTTGGTTAATATCCTGCAAGGCAGCAAAGCTATCCACATGATGCAGTAAATGACCGTATTGAAATATCAACGTATAAAATATGAGTGCGAAACTTACCCAAACGGCACTCATAATGCCGGCTTGTTTAAGGCTTACCGGTTTATCTGATTTACCGAACAACCCCAGGTCAGCAGCCATCATCAAGAAGATAAATAACACAAAGGCACCAATAAAAAGCAGTTCGCTCGACATATTATCTATTACGTTCGGTTGTAAAATTTACCAATTGTTCAAGGCCCTGGCGCGCATCACCCGCCGGTAATGTATTTAATATTTCAAAAGCTTCCTCGCGGTACTTTTTCATTTGCGTTTCAGCATAAGTTAAACCGCCGGTTTGTTTAACAAAACCAATAATGGCATCAATTTTTTCAGGATCATCGTTATGGTTTTTCACCAGATTTATCATTGCTTTTTTTGTTGCGCTGTCTGTATTGTTTAAGGCATAAATAAGGGGTAGGGTAACTTTTTTTTCCTTAATATCAATACCAAGCGGTTTACCCACATCATCTGTGCCAAAATCAAACATATCATCCTTTATCTGGAAAGCTATCCCAATTTTTTCGCCAAATAGTCGCATTTTTTCAATGGTTTGATCATCGGCCCCGGCAGATGCTGCGCCACAGGCACAACAGGCTGCTATCAACGAAGCTGTTTTTTGACGAATAACGTCATAATAAATTTCTTCGCCTATATCCATGCGCCGCACTTTTTCAATTTGCAGCAACTCGCCCTCGCTCATTTGCTTTACCGCGTCTGATACGATGCGGAGCAGGTTAAAGTCGTTATTTTCTATAGAAAGCAATAAGCCTTTTGATAGCAGGTAATCGCCAACAAGCACGGCTATTTTATTTTTCCAAAGTGCGTTTATTGAGAAAAAGCCCCGCCGCTGATAGGAGTTATCCACTACATCATCATGTACCAGGGTAGCGGTATGCAGCAATTCAACCAATGCCGCGCCGCGGTGTGTGGCCTCATTAATACCCCCGCAAATACTCGCCGAAAAAAATACAAACATGGGCCGTATTTGCTTGCCCTTGCGTTTTACAATGTAGTGGGTAATACGGTCAAGCAAAGGTACTGAGCTTCGCATGGAGCTTTTAAAACGCTCCTCAAAAACATCAATATCCGCTGCTATAGGCTTTTTAATTTCGTTGATGCCGGGCATTAACTAAACAAGTGTTTTATGTATGTAAGTATTGCCCAAAGGCAACAAAGCAAACATAACTAAAATTATTTATTGGCATATTGTCTAAAAAATCAAGCCCGATTAAACCCTCACCAATTTTTATACTCTTACCTATACAATAGCACGTTATTACAATTAACGTTTGTGATAAAGTGACAGCATATAGTTTTTGTTTATATTAATGGTTTGTTATTACGCGGGGCCTGTTACTACAGGCCCCGTTTTATTTTATATAATTATTTTACCTTTGAGCGCTGGTTGGAAGGGCTGTAGATGTTGTAAGTTAAAAAGGTCGGCCTTTTTAACTACTATACTTTTTAAACCTTTTTATACCAATAAGGAGAGGTGTCTGAGTGGTCGAAAGAGCACGCCTGGAAAGTGTGTATACGCCAAAAGTGTATCGAGGGTTCGAATCCCTCCTTCTCCGCAAAAAGAGCCAAAAGGCGCCATTGGAAGACAAATGGCGCCTTTTTTAACAAAGGGCAGAAAGTGGTAAAAGCATATGAAGTAGGACGTGATTCAAAGGTTTCCTATTCGCAGAATAAAAACAGGGAAATTTCCATAACGGTTTCCCCGGACAGCGACAATATCCGGATCATCGCTATTGTACTTAACAAAAAGGTGATGGAGGATACTGAAGTTAGTGAATAATCAAGTTATACTATTAATATTTATAACATAACATAGTATCAGTTTAAAACGACTAATGGTATAAAAGTTATTTACAATAGTCTGATTTTGAATAAAAGAAGTCGGTTATAGAAATATACATTGGGGTTTTGGTTAACTATTTTTGATATTTAAACCAAGTAATCCGATCAATTATTTCCTATAAGCAAAAGTTAATTGCACTTAAATAAGCGCCATTGTTATACAGTTGTTTAATCACTAATTGTGATCCTTACACTGTTTCTTCAATAGAGCGTTTTTTTGCCAATAACTTTATAAGCAGATGCCTAGATCAGCCGCTTAACGCTAAGTGGAAGTTTACGGCAGGTTGGTAATTGAAAATAATTTTGAATCCAAATCTCATATATGAAACTTAATTTAAACCATACACACAACTCTCACCATTTTAAAACAAACCGCATAATTTTTTTACTAAACATATTTGCGGTTTATTTGATATTAATGGTTGCTAACGTAAAAAATGTGTCGGCGCAGCAATCACAATCGGGTTTCGCACTTGGCGATTCGGTTTTCCTGCTGAATGGTAAACCTTTCCAGATCATAAGCGGGGAAATGCATTATACCCGAGTGCCCAGAGAAGCCTGGAAAAGCAGAATGCTTGCTGCCAAAGCCATGGGCCTGAATACCATAAGCACTTATGTTTTTTGGAATACGCACGAACCGCAAAAAGGGCAGTTTGATTTTTCGGGGAATAATGATATTGTTGAATTTGTAAAGTTAGCCAAACAGGTAGGGTTGTGGGTAATACTAAGGCCCAGCCCGTATGTATGCGCCGAATGGGAGTTTGGGGGCTACCCGTATTGGTTGCAAAATGAGGATGGACTGGTTGTCCGCAGTAAGGAATCAAAGTATCTTCAAGCTTATAAAAGTTATATTGATGAGATAGGCAAAAAGCTTGCACCCCTGCAAATTAATCATGGTGGCAATATCCTGATGGTGCAGGTTGAAAACGAATACGGATTGTATGGAAATGATAAAGACTATTTATCTGTTAATGTAAAAATGTTTCGTAAGGCCGGATTTGACGGAGTATTATATACGTGCGACCCGCCCGGGAACATTGCCAACGGGCACCTAGATGGCTTACTTCCTGCGGTAAATGGTACTGACAGGCCCGAACAGGTTAAAAGGGTGATCCGTAATAATCATAATGGAAAGGGGCCATATTTCATATCCGAATGGTACCCCGCCTGGTTTGATTGGTGGGGGGCGCCTCACCACACCGTACCTTCAGCCAGATATGCACCAAGATTAGACTCGGTACTTGCAGCGGGGCTATCAATTAACATGTATATGTTTCATGGCGGTACCACCAGGGGATTTATGAATGGCGCTAATCTTAACGATAACAGCCCCTATGAACCGCAGGTAAACAGCTATGGCTATGACGCGCCATTAGATGAGGCCGGAAACCCTACGCCAAAATATATGGCTTTTCGTAAGGTAATAGAGAAGTATTTGCCCGCCGGCCAGAAACTGCCGCCGGTACCTGCATCCAAGCCTTCTATGGTTATTCCTCCCATAGCCCTTGGTCAATCTGTAAGAATGCTTGACATGTTGCCTAAGCCCAGCTCGGGTTTAATACCACTCACGTTCGAAGATCTGAAACAGGATTACGGTTTTGTACTGTATCGCACCCAGATTCAGAAGCATAGCGGAGTGTTAAAGCTGGAGGGATTACGCGATTACGCAATTGTTATGATAGACGGGAAGAAAGTGGGCGTGTTAGACAGGCGTCTTAAACAAGACAGCCTGACTATTACAACCGATAAACCTACCTCAACATTAGATATTCTGGTTGAGAACCTGGGTCGTATAAATTTTGGTAAATATTTGTTAAAAAACAAAAAGGGTATTACCGGCCGGGTGCTTCTTAACGGCAATGAAGTTAAAAACTGGCAAATGTATAGCTTACCCTTTAATCATATAGAAAATATCAAATTTGGACAAAAACCGGTAGTTGCAGGCAGCCCGGTATTAAAAAAAGGAACATTTATACTTAACAAATTGCAGGATACTTATTTAAACATGAGCAATTGGGGAAAAGGAGTAGTTTGGGTGAACGGACATAATCTTGGGCGTTATTGGAGCATAGGGCCGCAACAAACACTCTATTTGCCAGCAGA
Organism: Mucilaginibacter sp.; assembly: GCA_025929405.1. GTDB lineage: Bacteria > Bacteroidota > Bacteroidia > Sphingobacteriales > Sphingobacteriaceae > Mucilaginibacter. Next base: position 14,541 of record JAICMD010000010.1, read on the forward strand.
ATGGCTTAAAGAGGGAAAGAATGAAATTGTGGTGTTGGAGCTTCTTAATCCTGCTTTGAATATTATTACAACTGATAAACCTATTTTAAACTTACTTCAACAATCTGCATTAATCAATAAGTAGTTTTAACCGGCTGGTGGTCAACTTACAAGCGGATTATTTATAATAATATTTTGTTTTAATATTCCTTTATATGATATTTATATTCGTTCCTATCACCAATTATAAATCAATCTAATTTCCAACTAATAAATTTAATTAAGAAATGTTATGTTGGTTTTAAGATTATAAATGTTTATTTGACGTTTAATTTTATTATAATTATATATACTAATTTTTTGATAATGAGAATTTTAACTAAAAAAATAGGTATAAAATTAGTTGGCGTATTAATGATTTTATTATTATTTAATAATGTATACGGACAACAATATGATGCCTTTACGCAGGTTGAAAGCAGCAATGGTTTATCAGAAAATAAAGTAAGAAACATATCACAGCTTAATGATGGGCGTATGCTCATTTCTACAAAAGGAATACTCAATTTATATAATGGGGCATCATTTCAATATATCCATTTAAACGAGGGTAAAACATATAGCCTGCCTGGCTATACAGGGCACTTGCATACTTATATTGGTAATAACGGGCGTTTTTGGCTTAAAAATAATGGCATATTAATGCTGGTAAATATTGCCACTGAGCATTATGAAGACAATGCAGGGCAAATTATATCCTCTTTTGGCATTCATGAACAACTTGCTGATTTTTTTATGGATACCGAAAAAAATATGTGGATGCTTGGTACAACAGGAAAATTATTTTTTAAAGCAAAGAACCAATCAAAAGCAAGTGTCTTTTTACCGAACATAAATCAAACTCCTGACCCTGACCCCTTATTTGATATAGCATTATTCAACAAAAACTTATACTTATTCTATCGCTCAGGACTTATTGTTTGTTATTCATTATCGTCACACAAAGAAATTTTTCGCGAGTATTCCTTACCAAAACAAAGCAGTATAGTTTACAACAAAACGCTATATATAGTTCCTGGTAATAACACACTTTATATGCTACGTAATTCTGAAAAAGACGGGATAATGTTAGCCTACAACGAAAAAGATAATACATGGAATACTGTAATTAAAACAGGTTACAGACTTAATACACTATCAGTGGGGCCTAATGGCGATATTATATTAAGCTGTAAAAAAGGCTTATGGAAAATAACCCGTAATTTAAACTCCAAAATCTTTATTCCAACTATACATCTGTCAGACGGAACATCTATTAATACTGAAGTAAGTTCGGTTTTTTATGATAACCAGGGCGGGCTTTGGTTAGGCACATTCAACAAGGGATTATTATATTATCATCCTGATAGATTTCGCTTTAAAAATATAAGCAAATCACTCTTTCCAAATACAAATAAGGAAACATTAACAGTTACAGGGTTTTCAGAAATAAGTACCGGAATAATGCTGGTAAGCACCAATCAGGGAGTATATAATTTAAATACCACCAATAATTTATTAACACCTTATCCAAATTTAGAACACATAGCTTGTAATGCTATTTTAAAAGACAGTAAAAATCGTATTTGGATAAGTTCAACTTCGGGTCTTTATTGTATTTCCGGTCGTTCACTACAACATTATAATTCCGAAAATATTAACAACACATTACAAGTATCAGACAGCACTTTGTATTTAAGTACGCAAACACAAGGTTTGCTTAAATTTAATATTAAAAACGGCGCAATTGAAAAAGTAACGGATAACAAAACCGAGGGTCAAATTAAATCAGTAAGTCAGGTTATACAGTGGCGGGGTACATTAACCGGTATATCCAATTCGGGCTTATTTCAATATAATATTAAAAACAAAAAACTCAAATTATTAAGCAAGGGAAGTCAGAAAAATAAATATATTTTTTCTCAAAATAATCATCAATATAATTGCTTATTCAAAGACACTCGCAATCTGTTATGGATTGGTACAGAAGATGGATTAAATGTATGGGATGGCAAAAATAATTTTAAAAGCTTTCATACCGAGGATGGGTTAATTAATAACACCATACAATCTATAACTGAAGATAATAAAGGAGTTATATGGATAAGTACCTCTAATGGTGTATCCTGCTTAAATTATAAAGCTGATGGGGGCATTGACTTTAGGGTGACTAATTTTACACAGCATGATGGCTTGATAAATAATGAATTTGTTGAGTGCTCATCCTATGTTACCAAACAAGGCTCTGTTTTTTTTGGCGGCATAGACGGCTTTAACTACTTACAAACCAAGCGTACCGCTAATAGTAGCGAAGACAGAATGCCAATTTTTATTAGTCTTCAGGTATCAGGGCAAGATATTATTAGGGATAAAATTTATGAAGGTAACAAGATACTAACAAGCCCTATTGTAAACTCGCGAGGTATTACGCTTAAGCATGATCAGAACTTTCTAAAAATCGGCTTTTCAGCATTAAACTTTATTAATCCAACACAAACAAAATATCAATATTATTTAGAAGGGGTTGATAACAATTGGCATGAAGAACAAGCCAACGGCGGTTTGGGCTATGCAACCTATACTGACTTGTTTCCGGGAACTTATACCTTAAAAGTTCGTGCTACAAATAACGATTTGCGCTGGGGAGGAAAAATTAATACCCTGAAAATTAAAATTAATGCGCCATGGTGGCAAACCAAAATAGCCATTATAATCTATTTAACGGTGTTATCTATCATAATTTATATAAGTGCGTCATGGTATATTAAAAAGAACAAGATAAAAAGGGGAAAATTACAACAGGAGTACCTGGACCAAATGAAGTATAACTTTTTTACCAACTTGAGTCATGAATTACGTACACCGTTAACGCTAATAATTAACCCAATAGATGCTATTTTTAAAACAACCAGGGATGCAAATATAAAACATCAGCTTGGTGGCATACGGCATAATGCTAATGTATTGCTAAACCTGGTTAATCAGCTATTAAATTTCAGACGTTTAGAAATGAATGGAGAAAACCTGCATTTGAGTTATTGTGAAATAAACTCATTAGCAGCAGCTTTTGCCAACCCGTTTGATGAACTTGCAAAAAACAAAGGAATTACCTTTATTAAACATATTGACAACATAGATTTTTGGCTTTATGTTGATAAGGATAAATTGGGTATTATTATTAATAACTTACTCTCAAACGCATTTAAATTCACCCCAAAATATGGCAAAATTACATTTACTATTAAAAAGGCTGTTATGCCCAATCAATCAAGAGAATCAGTATTAATAAGTGTTGAAGATACCGGATGCGGAATATTAGAAAAAGATCAGAAAGAAATATTTAACAGATTTTATCAGGCAAATAACCAAACTGAAACTAATACAGGAAGCGGAATTGGGCTTTATTTAACAAACGAATATGTTAAACTACATAAGGGACTGGTAACTTTAACAAGTACGTTTGGCAATGGCAGTAATTTTAACATTTATATACCTCATGACTTAAAACCAAACATTCATGAAGAAACATATCTAACTCCGGATGGCGTGTCTGAAAAAAAGAACGCGAAAATTATGATCATTGAAGACAATGATGAATTCCGTGAATTTTTAATCAATCAGCTTAACAATGAATATGACACCATTGATGCAGCAAATGGCAATGACGGATTGAAAATTATTTTTGAACAGTTACCTGACTTAATTATAAGTGATTTAATGATGCCCGGTATAACTGGTTTAGATTTATGCAAAACATTGAAGAAAGATCTAAGAACGTCGCATATACCCTTTATTCTTTTAACTGCACGTGCATCCTACGAAGCTGAAATTGAAACTTATCAAGCCGGAGCCGACACCTATATTACCAAACCTTTTAATGCTGACATACTTTTAATAAAGATCCATAATCTGATTGACCAGGCAGCGCAAAGAAAGGCTCTTTTTAAAAAAGCAATTGTGATACAACCATCGCATGTTACCACATCAGATGTTGATGAGAAATTTATAAAAAGAGCACTCAAATGTATTGAGGATAATATAGCAAACGTTCACTATTCTGTTGAAGATTTTAGTAGCGATATGAATATGGAGCGTACTGGCCTTTATCGTAAAATTGTTGCAGTTGTTGGGCAAACACCTACTGTATTTATGCGCTCTGTAAGACTAAAAAAAGCTGCATTGCTTATTAAACAAAATGAGTTCTCTATTGCGGAGATTTCTGACATGGTAGGTTTTAATAATGTAGCTTACTTCAGTAAATGCTTTCATGAAGAATTTCATATACAGCCATCACGTTACCTGGATTATGAAAACACCAACACCTTACAAGAAAACAACTTAATAAAATAACAATTACGAGTTATGGTTTTTTAATAATAAAATTTTCAATAATCAATATATCAATTCCCGTATTCATAAAGCAGGCTACAGCTTCTGCAGGTTTATTTACTATAGGCTCATCCATTCTATTAAAAGAAGTATTTACCAGTATAGGGCAACCTGTAATTTTATAAAATGCTTCAATCAACTTATAAAAATCGGCGTGTTCGGTTTTATTAACGGTTTGTATCCTGGCCGAATAGTCTACATGCGTAACAGCGGGAATTACAGAACGTTCAAGTCCCAGTTTTTTAAATCCCTGTATTTGGACAGTTTCTTTATTTAATGAAACTCTCTGAACTTCCTTTATGTTAGCTACCTGCAGCATATAAGGGCTTGACGTGTCGATATCAAAATAAACTGATGCAAATTCTTCCATAACTGCTGGCGCAAACGGGCGGAATGATTCGCGAAACTTTATTTTTTGATTAAGTACTGATTGCATGTTTGCTTTGCGGGGATCGGCCACGATACTTCTGGCACCCAACGCCCGCGGACCAAACTCCATGCGCCCTTTAAAATAACCTACTACATTACCCTGCGCAATATATTGGGCAATAGTATTATAATACACTTCTTTGGGCAATTCTTCAAATTGCAGGTTTTCCGATTCAAGATATGCCCTTATATCATCACTTTTATACCACGGCCCTAACAAAGCATTTTGCATTTTATCATGTCCGTTTGTACCTCTGCTGTTATTTAAATGATCAAAATAAACTGCATAAGCAGCGCCTAATGCGCCCCCCGCATCGCCGGCAGCAGGCTGTATCCAAACATTTTTAAATCCGGACTCGCGTAATATTTTTCCGTTAGCTACGCAGTTTAAAGCAACGCCCCCCGCCATACACAGGTTATCAATTTGGTATTCCTGATGCAGCCCGGTGGTTATTTTTACCAATATATTTTCAATAACAAGCTGTATTGAGCGGGCCATATCCATGTGGAACTGGGTAATTTCATCTTTTGGTTTGCGAGATGCTTGTCCGAATAATTTATCAAACGCGCCCGAAGTCATGGTTAGGCCAGTGCAATAATTAAAATAGCGCATATCAAGCCGAAATGAGCCATCTTCTTTTACATCAACTATATGTTGCAGTATTAAATCGGCGTATACTGGTTCGCCATACGGTGCCAATCCCATAACTTTGTACTCATCCACATTAACTTTAAAACCGAGATAATAGGTAAATGCCGAGTAAAGCAAACCCAGGGAATGAGGGAATTTAATTTCTTTAACAAATGTGATCTTGCTGCCTTCAGCTATACCAGCAGAAGTTGTTACCCACTCGCCAACACCATCAGCAGTTAAAATAATTGCCTTATCAAAGGGGGAAGGATAAAAAGCCGATGCTGCATGCGATAAATGATGCTGTACAAACAGCAAATCGATTGCCTTTACATCAATAGCATTATCTATACTTTTTAATTCGCGGAGTATTTTTTTCTTTAAAAAAAATTTTTCTTTAAGCCATACAGGCATGGATTTTATAAAAGAGACAAAACCAAGCGGTGCAAAAGCCAGATAAGTTTCCAGCAAACGCTCAAACTTCAAAAACGGTTTTTCGTAAAATACTATATGATCAATTTCTGATAGTTTTATACCGGCTTCATCCAGGCAGTATTTAATGGCCTGATACGGGAAGCGTTCATCATTTTTTTTTCGTGTAAACCGCTCTTCCTGTGCAGCGGCAATTATATGATCGTTATGAAGCAGGCAGGCGGCGCTGTCATGAAAATATGCCGAGATACCGAGAATGTACATGCTCAGAATAACGAATAAATGAACGGCGCAAGGGCCGATCCTTGTGCTAATGCCAATAACAGGCCAAGTGCAAGAAGTATTATAACCAACGGCAATAACCAAAAACGCTTGCGCGATTTAAGAAATAAGAAAAACTCCGCTATAACTTCCATAGTATATTAAAATTGCTGTTTATATAAATTGGCCTCAGTTGTATTTACTTTCTGCCAGTAGCTATTGTTATTATTAAATTTAAGCTTTATCAAATTACGTTTTAAAACTCGCAATATAAAACCCAATGGTGTAACCACTAAAAAAAACACTATAAATAAGATAATATGGGTATTGATAAAACCCAGCACCCCTCCTATTTTATCCCATATTGTGCGCAGCGGTGTTAATAATTGAGGGATAATTATCGCCATAAATATTAACAAACCTCCAATTGCTGCAACATATATCAAAGGTCGGTGCTTAAATATAAGTTGATATAAAAAAATAGCTATCAGTGCCAAGCCTACTGTTAAACCAAATTTCCTGTTGGCCCTTTTATTATCCATAGTGCTATTTATATTTAGCTGCTGCTTCGTCTGCTGCAAGCAAATGATAATCTTGTGCTAACTGGCTACGCAAACCTTTATCCTGCGGAGTGGAATTTAATTTAGCTTTGAGGCTAATAATCTCATCAACCTTTGACAGGAATATGGGTACTTGTGTGTCCTGAGGACGCATCCTTGAAGCTGTTTCAATATAAGTTTTAGCTCTTTCCGGCTGATCGGTCTTTAATAAAACGAGATAAAGATTGCGTATATTCTCAAAGCTTTGATCCTGACCATAAGCTAACTTAAAGTAATAAACCGCGTTTTCATAATCGCCAAGATCAAAATTAATCCTGCCTGCATAAATTTTATAAGTTATGTTTAGCGGCGATTCAAGCATTACAGCTTCTACAGCCTTTAAAGCCATCTTTTTATCATTAGCTTTCATGCTATACTGAAATAATTGATTCATGGCATCGGCCCAACTAATCCTGTTAACCGCTAATGCGCCTGCTAATTGTTCATCAAATGAATTTCCACGTTTATAACCTGCAGGTATTGGCTTATTAAACGGCCAGCCTGCTTCAAGCATCATAACAGTATAGGCACCGTAAAGCGAATCCACTTTAGTTATCGGCATCTGGTTCAGTAAATCGGCCAACGGCATCTCTTTAATAGCCGGGCTTTTTATTAAATGCGCGTTTTGAATAGCCTTGTAAAAAGCTTCTGACAGCAATGCATATCCATATAAATTAGGATGCAAATGCTCCAAGATGGTTTCGTTACCTAATATGTTATGTGGCGAATGCTCTTCAAACACTTTACGGGTTTGGGTTAAATGTATATTAGGGTATTGAGCTGCAAATTTTTCTATTATTTTATTCATTGCTTCGGGTGCGCGGAAGCGAAGCATATCATACTCTTTGGCGTTAACATATTGCCGTTTAGCATTGGCATAATCAGCAACGCTATAAGATGTATTAGCCTGTTTAAATTGCTGATCAGCATTATTTGTGGAACCTATACTGCTTATAAACGGCTTTTGGTCTCGCTCGTTACTTACCAGTGTGCTTAAAAATACAGGGATATTTTTATCGTGCATCAGTGAGCACAGCTCAGACATGTTGGTTTCAAATTGCTTTACACCTTCTTTATATTCTTCAGAGTTATAAGCTATTTCCTGGCTGGCAGCCATCCTTTTCATCAGGTTTTCCCTTTGGTCAATTACCTTACCTGTACTTATCTTTTTTATTCCGGCCAGTACATTATCAATAAACTGTACCAGGCGTAATTTGCGCAGGTTTAAAATAGTTTGTACCCAAAACCGGGAACTACCAATATGGCTTGTTGACCCTACGCCCAAAGCGCCATAATATTCATTGTGCCCGGTATAAATCAATACAGCATCGGGCTGATAATTAACTACCTGTTTACCAAAATCTAAAACGGTATATGAGTTTACAGCAGTAAGCGATACGTTAATGATCTCAAAATTTTTATCAGGATAGGTATGCATTAAACGATATTGCAACCACCTGTGAAAAGAGCCATTATGAAAGTATGGGTATCCTGCCGTTGTAGATTCGCCCAGTACAAATATTCTCATCGTATTTGCAGCCTTTTCAACTTTAAATGGCTCAATGCTCCCCATGGTTGCATTGGATGTATCTGAAAAGTAACGCTCTGACGCGTATTTATTCATCACCCAATAGTCAGTGTTATCAGGATACCTGATAAACAAACTCGTATCATGCCCATAATGAAAAGCCCTTAAAACAAGTTCAATTAATGCAAGTAGTAAAAAAGGCAAAACCGCGGCAAAAACTTTAAACCATTTAAGTTTTGCCGCGGATGGTTGCTTTGAAGTCATTAATGTTTTAAACTAATTTTACTGTTGTTTTTTTACCTGTATATTTTATCTGTTTTACAGGTTTTCCGGTTTCTAAGCCAGTTCCGTTACCGGGGCTTACCAATATAATATTGAAGTTATGAGTTTTAGGCATTCCTTCAAAACTGCCTGCACGGTCACTTATAAACAATGTATGAAGTTTATTGTCCCATTTAAAGGTAATAACCGAATGTTTACCCTTTTCATAGTTATAATTATCATTCTCATCTTCATATAAGTCAAATGTTCCGTTTGCGCCCGGATATACTCTTATTTCTATCGGATCTGTTTTTTCTGTAGTATATTGAATAAATGGCCCCATTGGTACTATTGAACCTGCTTTAACATACAGCGGCATAATATCCATTGGCACTTCTTTACTAACTTCCTCACCGCCATTTAATTTATTTCCGGTCCAAAAATCAAACCACTCTGTTCCGGCAGGAAGGTAAACCTTCTGGCTTTTAATAGTACTGAAATTTGCTGCAGCCGGGCCTTTTGACCTGTCAGTGTATAACGAATCAGTAACCGGGCAAACCAAAATAGCCTTACCAAACATATATTCGTTATTAATATCATATACATTTTTATCCTTTGCAAAATCCATAGCTAATGCCCGCATCATGGTCGACCCTTTAGCTGTTATCTGCCATGCGTTGCTATAGTTATATGGTAACAACCGGTAGCGTAAGTTTATAAATTTTTCCTGTGCATCATACGCCCAGTATCCTTTTTGTCCAAATTGGAATATTTCTCTTGGGGTTTGTGTACCGTGTGAGCGGAACATTGGGCAAAACGCAGCAAACTCAAGCCAACGGGTATAAAGTTCCTGATAAGCCTGATCTTTTACACCTTTAGGATATTTATTTGCTGAAAAGAAACCTCCAATATCGCTGTTCCAGTATGGTATACCGCTTAAAGACAAGTTTAAGCCTCCGGATATCTGATTGCGAAGTACTTCCCAGCGCGACTGCACATCGCCCGACCAATTTATAGCCGAGTTACGTTGCTGACCCGCAAAAGCCGAACGTGCAAGTATTACAACCCTTTTACTTGATGTTGTTGCACGCTGATGGGTATATACCCCTCCTGTAGTCATTAAGGGATAAGCATTACGTACACTTCTGTAAGTACCTAAATAGGTAGGAATATTTTCGTCGCTTTCCTTTGCTTTAGAATGATCGGGTTCTGTTGAGTCAAGCCACCATCCATCTAAGTTTAGTGATAAAAGATTTTTATTGATATAACTCCAATATAGATCACGTGCTTTTGGATTAAACGGATCATAAGGCCTTACAAAAGTTTTTGGCGGGTAGGTTAAAAAATCGTTCCACAAAAACCCATGCTTCTTCATATCTGCATAAATTTTTGTTTCTGAACCAAACGATGGCCATACAGAAATTATCATGTGTGCATTTAACCTATGTATGCTATCAACCATTGCTTTCGGATCAGGAAATAATGGGTTACCAAATTCGGTAGAGTTCCATAAATGATCATCTACTCCCCAATATTGCCAATCTTGCACCATAGCATCAATAGGTACGTGCAATTCCCTATATTTTTTCAATACGCCTACTGATTCATATTGGGTTTTATAACGCTCGCGGCTTTGGAAGAAACCGAAAACCCATTTGGGTAACATTGGTACCTCGCCGGTTAATTCCCTGTAATTGGCTATGGTTTTATCGGCTGTTCCGCCGTTAACAAAATAGTAATCTATTTCATCACCCACCTGCGAGCTAAAAGAAGCACCTGCCTCGTTATCTTTAAAAGTAGTTGTAGAATAGTTATCCCAAAAAACTGCATAGCCATTTACCGAATACATAACCGGCACACCAATTTGCATGTTGTTTTGCTTTAGAACTACCTGATGATTGCGCTGATTCATCACACCGGCCTGATGCTGTCCTAAGCCATAAATTGCTTCGCCATCTTTAAGTTGAAATGCTTGGGCAATGGTAAAGCTCTTTCTGGCAGAATCCATCATCGGCGTAAACTGCGTACTGCCTGTCTTTTCTTCTAATAATAAATTATGTTTGGTGTCGGCAAATTTAATTTGTCCGCTTTGTAAATCAAGAGCAACATCTGTTGTTTTGCTGCTTATATGAATAGCGTTTGCAGCACGATTAATTTTCAGTGCAACATTTTCGGGGGTTTTTATAACCACAAGGCTATTCTTTTTCACAGTTGTGCCTGCAGGCGATTTTATTATCCTAACTAAATCTGGCGAAAAAAATTCGACAGTGATGTTGGTGTTATTAACAGTTGAAGTTATACCATGCTGCGTTTTGGTATAACCTTGGGTATAGGCTGAAAAAAAGGCAAATAACAAAGCCGGAAGTATCAGCAAGCTTTTATTGTTCATTTTTTATGTGTTTTTGACAAGTAGTATAAAATCGTATAGAACAGCTTGCGCCGTTCTATACGATAATCAATTATAATTATGGAATTATAATACTTTTATTCTATCGGGATTAATTAATAACCCGGATTTTGTTTAAGATTACCATTGGTATGCAAAGCGCTGGTAGGTATAGGCAACAGCGTTCTATAATCACCGTTAGGCGAATGCGACAACCATGATTTTTTTGTAAATACCCCAAAGCGTATCATATCCTGCCGGCGCCGTCCTTCCTGGGCAAACTCCCAGCCTAATTCATCAAGCATCCGCCCATATTGTATATCTGCTACACTTTCGTGCGTAGTTTGCAGGTGATTACGTAATCCATAATCATAAACCGTAGGTTGCAATAAATCAGCAGCAGTTACTGTAGCTTTTGCAGGATTGGCAGTAAAGGCCCGTTGCCTAACCTGGGTTACCAATGTAGCGGCAGTAGCTCCATCATTGCTGCGTAGCGACGCTTCTGCTTTCATCATCAAAATATCAGCATATCTAAATAAAGGGAAGTCATTACCCATACCTATCAATTCTCCCTGCGAAATCTGGAATTTACCTAAACGGTAACCGTGAACCTCTTCGGATGAATCGACACCCGGAAGATCATTAACATAAATTAACGGCTTGCCATTAAACTTACCTAGACTACCCATCAAAATCTGGCCTGACGAAGTGTATTGCTGTCCTTGAACCCAGTTTTGAGCCAACCTGCTATCCTGAGGATCAAATGTGCTCACAAACTGCGGTGTGCCGCAAATACCACCCCATGGCGAATTTTGAAAATTGTATGTAGCTGAGTTTTCAGGTTGCAGCGTTTCCATGTGCATGGTAAAAGCTGTACCGTTATCAGGAGTGTAAGTTTGGTCAAATGGTATTGAAAATACAATTTCTTTTGAACCTGAATTGTTTGTTGCAAACACGTTGGCCTGGTTAGATTCAAGCGAATATAAACCAGATGAAATTACTGCATTACAGGCAGTAATACAATTTGCCCAATCAGGTGTACCTGTGTATACCCCTGCATTAAGGTACATTTTAGCTAATAATGCTTCGGCTGCCCATTTATTAAAACGGCCATAGGTAGTCCCGTCGTTTGCTGTACTTAACAGTGGCAAATTAGTTGTGATTTCTGATATTATGAAGTCATAAACATCTTTGCGTGTGCTTTGCGGAGGCACATATCCTGCAGGTACGTCAAACCTGGTAACAATAGGAACATTACCGAAAAAATCTATAAGCGCATAATAAAAAGATGCCCTTAATACTTTCAATTCAGCTTCTATCTGATCTTTGTTTGATGTTATCGGAATTTGCCCCGCATCAATTTGATAAAGCACCCGGTTACAACTGGTAATGCCCGCGTAAGCTGCATTCCAGATTGTACTGCTATTTGACTCATCTGCGGTCCATTTATGCCAGTGCATACGTTGATAAACGCCACCATCAACCCACCCATTTGGGCGTGCCGGTATTACCGCTTCGTCGGCAGATATTTCATTAGTCCTCCAAATAGAATTGGCACTACGCCCTAACTCCAAAGTTCGCCAGTTTGTATAAGGCGCACCTACTATAGCCGCTATATCATTAGGGCCTGGCGTAAAATTGCTCGATACTATCTGGCCATAATTTTTTGTGGACAGTTTGGTACAGGAATATAATCCTGCTAACAGCAGAATAACTAATCCCCCGATATAGATTCTTTTTTTCTTCATTTTAATAGTATTATTAATTAACAAATGTTATTTATCATTAAAAACTTGCAGAAAAACCAAGGGTAAACGTTCGTGTTGTTGGATAGGTATCCCTGCTTTCCTGACCCGGGGATGTACCTGTTGTTTGGACTTCGGGATCTATACCCTTATAACCTGTAATAATAAATGTATTGTTGGTTGCAAAATATATTCTTGGATTATGAATATATTTTGATTTTAAATCTCTGAAAGTATAACCAAGATTGATGTTATCAATTTTCCAGAAAGCCCC
>JAICMD010000351.1 GCA_025929405.1 Mucilaginibacter sp.
ACAGCCGGAGGTTAACAGCTTCCGGTTGTTTTGTTTATGATAATATCTGTTTCAAACTACTTGTACCCTTTGCACCCCCAAATTCCTTGCAACTTTTTTAATAAACAGGTAATTGGCTGTGCCGCCTATAACGGCACCCACAACAGGCAGCAAACGCTCGGCCGCGCGACTACCGAAAGCCAGCATCAGTTTGGCGGCAACCTCTTCCATAATGTTTTTGGTGATGGTAACCCCGGCGTCTACCTTTAATGATGAGGCCACCAACCGTATACAATCCAGAAAGTTAATCTTGTACTCGCCCGTGTTATGGTACCTGATGCCCATGGTAACCCTAAACTGTTGCATCACCAGGTTAAGCATATCCAGCGGCGCGCCCACCAGCAGAGTAGCCAGGCCACCTGCGCCGCTTGCGGCACCACTGCCTGCGGCCAGCAGGGCACAATGATTTATAAATTTGTCAATCCCCATTTTGTCAACCTCGTTTTTTATGGTGAGCTGATCAATATGGTTAAACAGCTTTTTAAACCCACCTTTGGCCAGGGCAGTAAGTCCCTTTTGCAGGGCAGCGGTTATTTTATCGGTGTTAAGCTTGGTATGTTTCTTTGCGCGCATGATATGATAATTAATAATCAATGATGAGCCAATTACGTGCCAATTATTAATGTAAACAAGCACAAGGTTTGTGCGATTCTCCTCTTCAGAGGGGAACAATAATCTTGCAGCGTATTCTTCCTTTTACCCGTAGTAAAATATGCGCTTTTGGGGGTATCAAGTGTTTTACCGGTAGTAAAAAGGCGGCTTTTATGGGTATTATGCCTTTTACCGGTAGTAAAAAATAGTTATTTGCGGGTATCAGGTGCTTTATAGGGATATGTAATTATTGTATAATTAACAGTATGTCAGTTAGTTGTAGGTATATTTCAAAGAGCAGTGAGTAGAATTTCGACAAAAAATGAAAAAGAATTTTTTTGATGAGCAAAGCAGGTGCCTATTGCTTCCTGCCGGATAGCAATAGTATCAAATATACAGAAATTTTGGGTAAGTTTTTAACTTACGCTTGCAAGCAGGATGCTTGCCATATTATAGGTCGAAGTTATGCTTTGCTAAACTTCGACCAGTTGGGAGATTTTCATTTACTATATTTAGCACACTTATATAATGAAACGCCCTGCAACAATATTTATCTGTTTGTTATTTACGCTATTGATGGCTGCCTGGCAGCAGGCCAGCGCTCAGATCATCGATACTATGCTAAACGCAGGAAACTGCAAGCTTCATTTTAAAATCATCAAAGGCAAAGGTATCCCAATGCTTTTTGAATCGGGCGGAGGCCTGGATGCTGCACAATGGGATGATGTGCTGCCAGCAATTTACAAAGCTACCGGCGCTACATTAATAACTTACGACCGGCAGGGCTTTGGAACCAGCGGAATAGATACAGCAGCTTATACAATACTTAATGAAATAAAGGGATTAGAATCGGGCTTAATCCAACTCAGATATGCGAATAGGCCCATGATACTGGTTTGCCATTCGTTAGGGTTTTTCTATAGCCGGCTGTATGCTTCCAGGCATCCCAAGCTTATTAAAGGAATAATAATGTTAGATCCCAGAATACCGTCAAACACCGATATGGCATTTGCCACAAAAATCTTTGAGCAGGTAAAGCGCGCCTATGATGTGGATAAATTGAATGGTGCTGACCTCGCGTTGTTTTATGTTTTTAAAACAATGAATAAAAACGAAGATATAGTTCAAAAAAGCTTGCTTCCGGTAACTATACCTATGTTAGATATTATGGCCGGATTTGGGCCTTATGATAATAAAATTGATAATGTCCGCTTTAAATCAGCTCAAAAGTTGTTTATTAGGCAAAGGCCCAATTGCAAGTTCGTGTATGCAAAGGGTAGTTCTCATAATATACCCAAAAGCCGCCCCCTGTTAGTTTCCAGGCAAATCATTCATTTTTATAAGCTTTACCATTAAATTGTTCGCAACCGCAAGCGTCCCGATTGTGGCAACTGTAAG
>JAICMD010000066.1 GCA_025929405.1 Mucilaginibacter sp.
GCGGGGGCTGTGGTTATTTAAAACAGCGGTAACTGTATCCTGAAAGGCGCTTAACTGATTGGTATTTTGTTTTGCTATTGCCGCTTTTTCCTGATCAATAGCGTCTTTCCAGGCTTCAGCGTCCTTGCGTGGCTGTGTAAAATACAGGTGTAATAACTGCATTGCCGCTTCAAAATCGGCAGGACTTGAACTGCCGGATATGCCTTGCGTAATCTCGCTGATGTATGGCGAAATATTTACCTGCTTACTGGCCAAGCGTTTATCTAACTGTGACTGATTTAAATCACCAACACCACTCACAGCTATTACTTTGCCGGCCATATCCGCCGAAACAAAATCCTGATCAGAAGCTAATGAGGTACCACCAAAGCTATAACCGTTTATCAGTATCTGATTACTGGTAAAGTTGGTAGGTTTTAATATTACGTTTACTCCATTTGACAAGGTTAAGCGGGTACTATTAATGATAGTATCCCGCTCGGTTTTCACAACTTTGCCTGCAACTGGCACCTTAGCCATAAAAGGCTCGTCGGTTTCATCTACATAAGCGGTAACATCCTTACCGGCATTATTTATCCATGATAATAACGTAGTTTCATCAGGTAATTTACCTTTTTCGGTCTCAGGCGCTGTAATGATAATGGTACGTTTTTGTGGTGTTATAATTTTAACAGCAAGCGCGTTCATATCAGCCACAGATATTTTACTTACATTATTGGTATAAAAGTTATACTCATAGTCAATACCCGGAATAGGATAATCAGATAAAAAGTTTTGAATATACTGTGATATATAATTTGCTGAATACGTGCTATTTTTAACTTTATAAGCATTGCCCATACTAAAAAGTGCATTTTGTTTGGCACGTTCAAGCTCAGTTAAGGTAAATCCAAATTTTCTGGCTCTTTCTACCTCTGCAACTACTGCCTTTATCCCTGTTTCAAATCCTTCAGGCTTTGTTGCCGCAACAACAGTAAAAGCATTTTCCCTACCATAAAACTGTGCGTACGTTGCCTGGGCGCCTAAAAGTTGCGCAGCACGCTGATTAATCACTTCATTAATACGTGCAGCAAGCATTTGGTTAAACAGGTTTATCCTTAAATTCTGCATATAATCTGCAGTGGTCTTTATGGGAGTTTGCGGTTGTGTGGTAACTAACTGCGCCTGTACATACTGAAAATCTTTATCATAAATAAAATTTACCGATGTTGCTGTGTTGGGTGTGCCGGTAAATATGGCACGGGGTTTTTCAGGCGCGGGGTTTTTTAACGCAGAGAAGCTATTTTTTATTATTTGTTCAACGTGTTTTGCATCAAAATCACCAACTACTACTATGGCTTCCAGGTCAGGTCGATACCAATCGTGATAAAATGTTTTTATGGCATCTGCACTCAGGCTTTTAAACACATCGGCCCCGGGCATAGGCAACCGCGAAGCATACTTTGAATTTTTTAAATAAATGGGAATAATTTCTTTTTGAATCCTGTCTTGCACATTGTTGTTACTCTGATTAACTTCGTTTATAATGTTAGCGCGTTCCGTTTCAATATCCGCAGCATCAAACGTAACATTGCCTGCCCAATCAGCTAAAAGTTTAAAACCCTTTTCAAAAATGTCGGCCGTATCAGTTGGTAATGATAATTGATAAACCGTTTCATCAAATGATGCGCTTGCAGTTTGGTCGGCGCCATATCCTTTGCCACGACTTTTTAAAAATGCAGCCATTTCACTTTTAGGGAAATTACGTGTGGCGTTAAAAGCTATATGCTCTATAAAATGCGAGGCTCCCCGTTGGGCATCAGTTTCAAGCACCGAACCTGCTTTGTTTATCAACATTAATGTTGCCAGTTTTTTGGGCAGGCCGTTGTTGCGAATATAATAGGTTAAGCCATTAGGCAGTTTGCCAGTTATAACGTCGGGATCAATAGGTAATGCGGCAGATTTTGGTTGGGTTGCTGTAACTACAGGTTTGTTTTTGGGCGCAGCAGCAGGCTTTTTTTTAACCTGTGCAAAACATGTTGTGGTTATTATTAAAGCCACGACGCTTGTAAAAGCTATTTTATTAAAGTTCATAAATTGGTATTAATTGTGCTAAGATGCAAAAAACGAAAGGAGTAGTTAAATAGTATTAAATTAAATGCTAAACCTTTATAATTATTTTGCGAAGGTGCAATATCCACATTAATGACCAAATGAGCAACACTAATGCTGCCGCGCTGATAACTGAGGCAACATAGGGCGGAAAGTATGGCGCATATACCATTTGATATATGGTTTGCCCCTCAAACCTGGGTTTGTTGATGAGATAATGCGGTATATAGTTAGATAGTATATACGCAGGCAAGGCATTAACGCCAAAAGCCACAAAAGGTGCGGTATATTTTTTATAACCCTGCACATCAATTAACCAGTAACATACGCCCAAACTTGCCATGGCCCATCCACCCGAATATAATACGTACGAACTTGTCCATAAAGCTTTATTGATAGGAAAAAACAGGCCCCAAAACAGCCCTGCCACAATGCTGATAATACTATAAGTTAATAGCCAGGTTATTTTAATGCTGTCGTCGCGATCTTTGCGTTTTAGCCAACTGCCTGCCCTTATGCTTATCAAACCCGTAACTATAGCAGGTAAGGTGCCCAATAAACCCTCAGGGTCCCACGTGCGCGATTCCATCCATAAATGGCTGGTAGTAAAAATAGTTCTGTCAAGCCAGGCACCCATATTAGTGGCAGGTTCTAAACTGGCATGACCGGTATCAGGCACAGGCACAAAATTTAATAAAATGTAATAACCTATTAGCAGGATAGCCATTACCCAGTCGCGGGTTTTTTGTGATGTTTTGAGGTAAAGGATAGTACAGAAAAAATATACCAGGCCAATACGCTGTAAAACTCCCATATAACGAAGATGTGCAAAACCCGGATGAAACAACAACTGTGTTACTAAGCTGATAACAATTAGTATTGCTGATCGCCGCAAAGCCATTAAAATTATTTTAGAGTGATTGGCCCTGATTGCAGCCTTTGTTTCCATTGCGTAAACGATAGAAACGCCTACTATAAATAAAAAGAACGGGAATATCAAATCGGTTGGGTTACAACCGTTCCATGTTGAATGTTTTAAAGGGGTATAAATATGACCCCAGTCGCCGGGATTGTTAACCAATATCATAGCCGCAACAGTTATGCCGCGAAAGATATCGAGGGATAAGAGTCTTGAGTTTGCAGTTGTTGCATTTGTCTGAACCATGATTATGATGATTAAATGATCCTAAGATGTAAAGTAAATCAAGATAATCTAAAATTCCTAAGAATCATAGTTCAGACAATCTAAAACTTATAACGCTTAAACGCCTCTATTGCCGCATATTCTGACAGCCCCAAATCGTTATACTTTTGTGCAGTTTCGCGGTTCCTGTCCTCAGCCCTCACCCAAAACTCACGCGAGTCCTCACCGGGAAAAACAGCTTTATCTTTTTGCGATTGGTGCTTAAAATAGCTTCGCGTTTCCGTATCACTTCCGCAGGCGATAAGGGAACGGCCATTTCAATGTCGTATATATCAAACTCCTGCCATGCGCCACGGTACATCCACAGCCAGCAATCTTTTATCCAGTCTTCATTTTTTAAACGGCCAAGTGCCTGTAAAATAATATTAAAGCATACTACGTGAGTGCCGTGCGGATCGGCAAAATCGCCCGCGGCAAAAATCTGGTGCGGTTTTATTTTTTGCAATAGATCAACGGTTAGCTGTATGTCAATATCACTTACCGGATCCTTTTTAACCTTGCCGGTTTCATAAAAAGGCAGCGCCATAAAATGGATATGGTCGTCGCTTAACCCGGCATACCGTGCTCCAGATATTGCCTCAGATTTGCGGATGAAGCCCTTTACATCGCGCACCTCAGGCGTATCTATCTGATTAGGTTGTTTGGTTGCAAAAAAAGCACGCATTTCGTCATGTATTGCTTGTAGCCGGATATTGTCGCCACCGGTAGTTTTGTTAAAATCAATGGCAAACTCCGTATAACGCAATACATCATCATCCCAAACTGCTGTATTGCCTGATGTTTGATAAGCCACGTGGACGTCATGCCCCTGGTCAACCAGGCGAATAAATGTGCCACCCATGGATATTACATCATCATCAGGATGCGGAGAAAATATAACACTTCGCTTTTTAGCAGGCAAAGCCCGCTCGGGCCGCTGACTATCATCTGCTCCCGGTTTACCCCCCGGCCAGCCTGTAATGGTATGCTGCAATTGGTTAAAAACATCAATATTTATCTGGTAAACTGGGCCTTGCTCAACCGCTAATTGCGCCATACCGTTATTATTATAATCCTCTTCAACCAGTTTTAAAATAGGTTTGCCAACTTTGGCAGATAACCATATTACGGCCTTCTTTTTTAAGGCATTATCCCACACGCAATCTTTTACCAGCCAGGGTGTTTTAAAGCGGGTAAGCTCAGAGGCTGCATCTTCGTCCAACACAAATTCAACGTTTTCTGAAAGCTGCAAATAAGTAGCGGGCACATCACCTGAAATTTCGCCTTCAACTGCTTTTTTTACAATTGGGGCTTTCTTGGTGTTCCAAGCCATTAAAATAATTTCTCGGGCCTTAAATATGGTGCCAATGCCCATTGTGATTGCTTTGGTGGGCACATTTTCTTTACCGCCAAAATCACGCGCCGCATCAGCGCGTGTTAAATCATCTAATGTAACTAACCGTGTACCCGAGTTTGGCGCCGAACCAGGTTCATTAAAGCCTATGTGACCTGTACGGCCAATGCCCAGTATTTGCAGGTCCAAACCGCCTAACTGTTCAATCTGCTTTTCATAATTCAGGCAAAAGGCTGCAATATCTCCCTGTTTTAATGTACCATCGGGTATATGTATGTTAGCCGGATCGATGTCTATCAGATTAAATAAGTGCTGATACATAAAGGTAACGTAACTTTGTGCAGCATCAGGTCGCATAGGGTAATATTCGTCCAGGTTAAAGGTTATCACATTTTTAAAGCTTAAACCTTCTTCGCGGTGTTTCCGCACCAGTTCGTTATAAACCCCAATGGGCGTAACTCCTGTTGCCAGGCCCAACACGGTTTTTTTACCACTTGCGTCTTTATTACGTATCAATACGGCAATCCTGTTAGCCACAGCTATTGATGCCAAAGCAGCACTTGGATATACGCTTACCGGTAATTTTTCGTACCGGGTTTCTTCTAATAAATTTAATCGGGCCATAGTTATAAAAGGCTTTAAACAAATATATCCGTATATAATTTAACTTTTGCGCATCAATAACAAATAAGTAATTTAAACCCGTGTTAGCGTTAAATCAAAATCTGCAAAAATTAGTATCTATTGCTCAAAAGCCGGTTAA
This sequence comes from Mucilaginibacter sp., assembly GCA_025929405.1. Taxonomy (GTDB): domain Bacteria; phylum Bacteroidota; class Bacteroidia; order Sphingobacteriales; family Sphingobacteriaceae; genus Mucilaginibacter. Next base: position 5,392 of record JAICMD010000066.1, read on the forward strand.
GCGGGGTATCGGGCTTATGTCGGGTACCTCATTGGATGGTCTTGATATTGCGCTTTGTCAATTTAGCGGTACAGGTTTAGCTACACAATTTAAGCTGCTTAATTTTAGCACCATCCCTTATGGTGAACATTTTAAAACCGAAGTGCAATCCATTTTTTCAAAACGTACGGTTGATTTGGAAAAGGTTTGTTTATTAAATGAATATATAGGCAGCTTTCATGGCGAATTGGTTTTGAAGGCGCTGGCTTATTGGGGGATTAATCCTGCTGATGTTGATTTTATAGCCAGTCATGGTCAAACTATTTATCACGCACCAAAAAGTTTGCACAAACAAGCCGGTTACCCAAACGGCACCCTGCAAATTGGCGATAGCGACCATCTGGCTGTTAAAACGGGTATATTAACTATCAGTGATTTCAGGCAAAAGCATATTGCAGCGGGCGGCGAAGGCGCACCTTTAGCTTTATATGGCGATGTGCTGTTAAGTAGCAAACCTGGCGAGAGCCGAGTATTGCTAAATATGGGTGGCATAGCCAACCTCACCTATCTGCCCGCAAGTGGCGATTTAAATAAAGTAATTTGCACGGATATTGGCCCGGGCAATACGTTAATTGATGCAGCCTGCAAAAAATATTTTAACAAGCCTTATGATGAAAATGCAGTAATTGCATTATCCGGTAACGTTAACCCGCAATTGTTAGATGTGCTGCTGGCTCACTCATTCTTTAATGAAGTCGCGCCAAAAACTACCGGCCCGGAATTATTTAATTTGGCTTATGTAGCCGAGGCGCAGCAAGCTTCAAACACTTCGGACATACCTCCTGAAGATTTGGTTAGAACATTAACGGAGCTATCGGCGCAAGTCATTGCAAACTTTATAAAGGCTAATTTGCTACAAAATAATTTACACCTGTTTGCCAGCGGTGGCGGTGCAAGTAACCCGTTATTAATGGATTTAATTAAGTGCAAACTATCACAGGTAACAGTTGCCAATACCGATGCGCTTGGCATTAATCCGGATGCTAAGGAGGCTATATTGTTTGCGTTATTAGGTAACGAAGCCTTAGCGGGTAATTCAATTTCTATTGGCAATAATCCCGCGGTGTTAATGGGTAAGTTTAGTTTTCCGGTGTAAACTTATCTGGACTATAATTTATAGGATTTGAGGATAACCATGATTTTAAAATCGTAATTCATCACGCCATAATCTTACTATCATAAAAATCTAACAAATCTTAGTCCCTACAATAAAAATCCTAGTCGTATATTCGTACAAAAAAATTCTAATGGAAGTATATAATATTATTAAGCAGGCACACTCCGGTTGGAGGTATGTTGTACTGGTATTGTTGATATTAACTATCATCAGGGCATTTATAGGCTGGGCAAACAAAGGCCCTTACAGCGAGGGTAACCGCAAACTCAATTTATTTGCCATGATATCGGCACATATACAATTACTGTTGGGTATTGTATTATACTTTTTAAGCCCAATGGTGCAGTTTAACAGCGAAACCATGAAGAACAATACGCTACGCTATTTTGCGGTTGAGCACTGGTTTGGGATGGTTATAGCTATCGCCTTAATTACCATTGGCCATAGCAAATCTAAAAAAATCGTGTTGCCCGAAATTAAGCACAAAACCATAGCTATTTATTACCTTATTGCCGTACTAATTGTAGTTGGCACACTGGTGGCAGGGCATATTCCGGTGTTAAAATAGTTTTAAAAAAAGTGCTTAAAAAATTTGCCAATTCAAATTTCTTTATAAATTTGCCACCACAATGATCAAAAACAAAAATATTAATAGCTGGTGGCGCCCATTAATTTTGGCAGCCGGATAACTTTTTTTTGATCAGAGCACACTAATCAATTGCAAACCTAATAAGAAACCCGGCGACCCTCATTCGCTGGGTTTTTTTGTTTAACGGAGATTTGGAATATCACAATGAAAAAATATAAAATAATTACTACTTATAAAAAACTGCTGGCCGATACTACCACGCCGGTAAGCATATACCTGCGCTTGCGCGATGTCTTTCCCAACTCGCTGCTGCTAGAAAGCTCGGACTATCATAGCCGCGAAAACAGCATGAGTTATGTATGCTGCGAGCCGGTTGCGGGGTTAATACTAAACAATGGGACTTTAAAGGAAAGCTATCCCGGTGGGCATACCCAAACCTATCAGCCAAATGAGTTTGAATTAACTGATAACATTCATAACTTTTTAAACAGTTTTGAAACAACCGATATTCAGCTAAAAGCCGCTACCAATGGTTTGTTTGGATACTTTACACATGAGGCCGTTGAACATTTTGAAACCATACGCCTTAAACAAAGTGATGATACCACACGTACCATACCGGTAATGCAATATCATATTTACCGATACATTATTGCAATAGACCATTTTAAAAACGAGCTGTATATATTTTACAATAAGTTTGAGGATGAAGACGGGAGCAATGCGGGCATACAAAAAATAGAAGATCTTATTAAGAATAAGAACTTCCCTGAGTACGGCTTTAAAAGCAGGGATCACGAACACTCAAACCTAACTAACGATGAGTTTATTGCCATTGTGGAGAAGATGAAGCAGCATATTTATCGTGGTGATGTTTTTCAGATAGTGCCTTCAAGGGCATTTTCAACTCAATTTAGCGGCGATGAGTTTAATGTGTACCGAGCATTACGCTCTATTAACCCATCACCCTATTTGTTTTACTATGATTTTGGCGATTTTCGCATTTTCGGTTCGTCACCCGAGGCACAGATCACCATTAAAAACCGCGTCGCTACCATTTATCCAATAGCAGGAACTTTTAAACGTAGCGGCGATGATGAAAAAGATGCCGAAATAGCATTAAATTTGAAGAATGACCCTAAGGAATCGTCAGAACACGTTATGCTGGTTGACCTTGCCCGTAATGATCTTAGCCGGCATTGCGAACAGGTAGAGGTTAAGGCTTTTAAAGAGGTACAATATTATTCGCACCTGATACATTTGGTATCGCAGGTAAGCGGTAAACTGCTGCCTGGTGTGCCAACGTTTAAGGTAGTTGCCGATACCTTCCCGGCAGGCACATTAAGTGGTGCGCCAAAATACCGGGCAATGGAAATTATTGATGAAAACGAGAATATTAAACGAAGTTTTTACAGTGGGGCTATAGGCTACCTGGGTTTTAATGGCGATTTTAATCACGCCATTATGATACGATCATTTTTAAGCAAAAATAATACACTGCATTACCAGGCAGGTGCAGGCATTGTAGCCGGCTCAGTGGCCGAAAGCGAACTAAATGAAGTAAATAATAAAATTGCGGCACTGCGTAAAGCAATTGAACTGGCCGAAGAACTATAAATAATGCTACGTTTTAATGAGTAATCCTACCTATGGTTTAAGGCGTATTAAATAAATCTCTGTTAATTAAAGAGATGGGAGAGTGAGAAAATGAAAAATAAAATACTAATAATTGATAACTACGATTCGTTTACGTACAATCTGGTGCACTTGGTAAATGAAATTGGGTTGCAATGCGATGTATGGCGAAATGATCAGTTTAAACTGGAGGACGTCGATGCTTATGATAAGATAATCCTATCGCCGGGGCCGGGTATACCGTCAGAAGCGGGTTTGCTGTTGGATGTAATAAAAAAGTATGCGCCAACCAAAAGTATCTTTGGAGTTTGTCTGGGGCAGCAAGCTATTGCCGAGGCTTTTGGCGGCAGCCTGTATAATTTAAAACAACCCATGCACGGCATAGCCACCCCAATAACGATTACTGATGATAAAGAAAAGCTATTTACAGATCTGCCGCATACATTTAACGTAGGCCGTTACCATTCATGGGTGGTTGATGAAAAAGCCATACCCGATGAGCTTACTGTAACTGCTATTGACGAGGTTGATAATTCGGCTATGGCTATCAGGCATAAACAATATGATGTACGCGGTGTGCAGTTTCACCCCGAATCGATATTAACCGAGTACGGTAAGGAAATGATGAAAAACTGGTTGGCCGAATGAATATTCTTGACAAAATAGTACTTAATAAAAGGGTTGAAATAGAAGCCGCTAAACAAGCTGTTTCGGTAAACCAATTGGAAGGTAGCGAGTTTTTTAACCAGACTCCTTATTCGTTCCGCGAGTTTTTATTGGCGTCTGATCGTACGGGAATAATCGCCGAATTTAAACGTAAGTCGCCTTCTAAAGGTATCATTAATGATAAGGTAAGCGTAAAAGAAGTAACAACCGCTTATGCACAGGCAGGCGCTTCGGCGCTATCGGTATTAACCGACCGCGATTTTTTTATGGGCGATAAGCCCGATATTATTGAAGCCCGCAATGCCAATACTATCCCTGTGCTGCGTAAGGATTTTATGATAGACGAGTACCAGGTACTGGAAGCTAAAGCCTGGGGTGCAGATATTATTTTACTGATTGCCGCCATACTTACCCCTGCTGAAATACAAACACTGGCATCGCTGGCTAAAAGTTTGGGTTTAAATGTATTGCTTGAGGTTCATAATCTGGAAGAATTGCAGCGAAGTATCAACCCTAATCTGGATGCCATTGGGGTAAACAACCGCAATCTGGCTGATTTTACGGTATCTGTCGATACTTCATTTCAGTTAGCTAACCATATACCTGATGAATTTTTAAAAATATCCGAAAGCGCCATCAGCAATACTGAAGTTATAAAAAGCTTAAAACAAGCCGGCTTTAGCGGGTTTTTAATTGGCGAGAATTTTATGAAAGAGCAGGACCCCGGCGCGGCGATCAAAGAGTTTGTGAAAGGGCTGTAAAAATAACTCCTTTGTCATTCTTCGCTATCGCTCAGAATGACAGTTCTTTTGATAAATTGTCAGTGATTTACAAGCATCCCAAGCTTTTTGTAACTTGGCACTTTGATTGTTAAATCAATATTAATGAAGCAAAAATTTTATGATACTGCTGTAAAGCAGGAACGCGCGGTTTTGGTAGGTGTTATTACCCCTAACGAAACGGACGAACGTGCGCAGGAATATTTAGAAGAATTACAATTTTTGGTAGATACCGCCGGTGCCAAAACCGAAAAGGTATTTACACAAAAACTGCAACGCCCTGATAGGGCCACTTTTGTGGGGTCTGGTCGCTTGGAAGATATAAAAGCCTATGTAAAGGAAGAAGAAATTGATATTGTGGTATTTGATGATGAGCTTACACCATCACAACTGCGTAATATCGAAAATGAGCTTCAGGTTAAGATACTTGACCGTAACAACTTAATACTGGATATTTTCGCCAACCGGGCACAAACTGCCCAAGCCAAAACGCAAGTAGAATTAGCACAGTTACAATACTTATTGCCACGCCTTACCCGTTTATGGACGCACCTGGAGCGGCAAAAGGGTGGTATTGGTATGCGTGGCCCGGGTGAGAGCCAGATAGAAACGGATAGAAGGTTAATATTAGAAAAGATATCGCTATTAAAAGAGCGTTTAAAACTAATAGACCGCCAAAACGAAACACAACGTAAAAACCGTACGCAAATGGTGCGGGCGGCATTGGTGGGATATACCAACGTGGGCAAATCAACCATTATGAATATGCTTTCAAAATCGGATGTATTTGCCGAGAATAAGCTGTTTGCAACGCTGGATACCACGGTGCGTAAGGTAGTGATTGAAAATGTTCCGTTCTTATTATCAGATACGGTTGGGTTTATCCGCAAATTACCGCATCATTTGGTGGAGTGTTTTAAATCGACATTGGATGAGGTACGTGAAGCGGATATTTTGGTCCATGTAGTTGACGTATCGCACCCAAGCTTTGAGGACCAGATGCGGGCAGTTAACGAAACATTAAAAGATATGGGCGCGGTTAATAAAGATACCATTACGGTATTTAATAAGATAGATGCTTTTCAGCCACCGCCAACACAACCCGGCGAAGACGCGGAGCTTTTAACCCTGGAGGATTTTAAACAAAGCTGGATGGCCAAAAACAATAGCCCGGCTATATTTATATCGGCCACCAAAAAGGAAAATATCGACGAGTTCAGAAACCTGCTTTATGAGCATGTAAAAGCCATCCATACCGACAGGTACCCATATGATCATTTGTTGTATTAATTTACATAATCTAATTTTTATGTAATATGTAATTACCTTTTAGGGGGTTAGCTGCATTTATATTACTTTTGCGCCCGATATTATGGCCAAAAAAGGAGTTTTACTGATAAACCTGGGTACGCCCGATAGCCCACAAACTGCGGATGTGCGCAAATACCTTAACGAGTTTTTAATGGATGAACGGGTTATTGATATAAACCCTGTTTCGCGCGCCATATTGGTAAGGGGAATTATTGTTCCTTTCCGCGCGCCAAAGTCGGCTAAGCTTTATAAGGAAATATGGAGCAACGAAACCGGCTCGCCATTATTGCATTATAGCAAATTGCAGCATCAGGCATTGCAGCAACGTTTGGGCGATGGTTACCAGGTTGAATTAGCTATGCGTTACCAAAGCCCGTCTATCGAAGCGGCATTGGGGCGTTTAAAAACCGCCTTGGTGAGTGATATCAGAGTTATACCATTGTTTCCGCAATATGCATCAGCCAGCACAGGTTCGGTTTATGAAAAGGTAATGCGTTTGGTTAAGGATTGGCCAACGCCGCCAAATATATCGTTCCTTAACTCGTTCCATGATAATGATTTGATGATACAAGCCTTTGCTGATAACGCCAAAAAATATCAGCCCGAAACTTATGATCATATCTTATTCAGCTTTCATGGGTTGCCGCAAAGGCAGTTGGTGAAATGCGACCATACGCACAGCTATTGTTTAAAAGTGGATGGCTGTTGCAATACGCTTAATGATACTAATAAATTTTGCTATTCGGCACAATCACATGATACTGCGAGATTAATTGCCGAAGAACTAAATATCCCGCGAGAAAAATATACCATTTGTTTCCAGTCGCGCCTGGGCAGCGACCCGTGGGTACAGCCTTACACCAGCGAGGTGATAGCTAAACTGGCTGCCGAGGGTAAAAAACGCCTGCTTGTATTTTGCCCTGCTTTTGTGGCTGATTGCCTGGAAACAGTTTATGAAGTAACTGAAGAATACGGCACAGAGTTTAAAAATTTAGGCGGCGAACACGTACAACTGGTGGAAAGCTTAAATGATTCGCCTTTGTTTATTGACGCTTTGGAACAACTTGCTAAAGTTTAAGTAGATTATTGGGTGTGCAATATTTTTGTTAATTGGCCGTTTACGTCAAAACAATTATCACACCTAAACCATGACTACAACTATTGCCGAACCGGTTTACTGGTCTGCGCCAAAAAAAGCTGTATTTCGCTTTGCGCTGATCTTTTTTACAAGTTACATTATCAACCCCTTTGAGCTTCTTGGTGTACGTCAGCATAACCTTATTACCTGGTTTGCAAAAGATGTTTTGCACCTGGTTATACCTTTAAATACGTTTAGGGGCGGCGGCAGCGGCGATACTACATATAATTACGTTTCATTATTACTGGTGTTTACTACATCCTTAATAGCGGCAATTTTATGGACTTTATTTGACGGCAAAGCGCGTAATTATAATAAACTTTATTATTGGCTTACAGTTATCATACGGTTTTATGTTGGGTTAATGATGATTGATTATGGCTTAGCAAAGATCATTAAGGTGCAGTTTGCATCACCATCACTCAATATTTTACTAAAACCTTATGGTGATTCATCACCAATGGCATTAGCCTGGACATATTTTGGCTACTCTACCGGGTTTAATTATTTTGCCGGATTGGCCGAAGTTAGCTGTGGTTTATTTTTATTATTCAGGCGCACATATTATTGGGGTGCAATATTGGGTATAGCAGTAGCCGGCAACATTATGATTATTAATTATTGTTTTGATGTACCGGTCAAGATAATGTCAACCGGGTTGGTAGTGATGTGTATATTTTTGTTGCTGCGCGACGCAAAACGCCTGATCAATGTATTCTTTTTAAACAAAGCGGCCATGCCGGCTGATCTGTCGCCACACCGGTTTAAAAAACAATGGATAAATATCACCCTGATCGTAATTAAATACGTTCTGATTGTATTTTTTATCGCAAATAGTTTA
>JAICMD010000337.1 GCA_025929405.1 Mucilaginibacter sp.
ACGCGCCGTTTCCCTGTGTGGATAGCAACAATCGGGAGGGAGCGCGGATCGCGGTAGAGTGCCTGGCGTCACTGGGCCACGAGCGCATTATCTATCTCAATCAGAAAGATAATTTAAAAATTACCGTTATACCCAACCAAAGCACCTACGCCCCGCAGGACAGCATTGCCCTTAACGTGCAGGTAAAAGATAGCAACAACAACCCGGTGCAGGGTGCTTTTTCCATGAGTGTCATCAATGATCTGCAATTGAACCCGCACCAAAACAATGGCAATATGCTTACCCATCTGCTGCTTACGGATGATCTTAAAGGGTATGTGCAAGACCCCGCTTATTATTTTACCGGTGATCATAACAAGGAACTGGACGACCTGTTGCTTACCCAAGGCTGGACTGGTTTTGACTGGAAGGATGTTTTGCAACCTGCCAAACAATTTACCTACCAGCCCGAACCCAATTTTGCCATTAAGGGTAAAGTAGTTAATTTGTTTGATAAACCTGTAAAAGGGGCAAACGTAAGTTTAATGGCTATACGGCCAGTAGTAAGCGATAAAACCCAAAGCGACGAACAGGGAAGGTTTAGCTTTGATGATTTACCACTTGCCGATTCATCAGCCTATTTTATAAACCCCACCACTATTAACGGTAAATCCCGCACTTATGATGTGGTGCTGGATAAACCTGAGTGGCCTGTATTTTCAAAGAACAGGCGGCAAATGCCCTGGTATGTAAATACAGATACTATCATATTGAAAACTGCAGATACCATTTTAATTAATCAAAGTAAAATGGAAAAATTGACGGGCATGGGCAATGTGCTGCAAGAGGTTGTTATTAAGGAAAAAAGGGTAGTAAAACATTCCTTCAATTTAAACGGCCCCGGCTTGGCCGACCAGGTAATTGACGATAAGGATATTGAAAAGGTTGGTAAAACAAATTTGCTGGAATTAATAAAAAAGAAAGTAAATGGCATTAGAGTATTGGGTATTGGCAATCATTTAAAATTATATGTACGTGCCAATCCGATAGATAAGATTATAATTGACGGTATAGATGCGAGCAAGTTTTTTACTTGGTCCGAGATATGTGATTTATTGTATTATTATACCAGTGATGATATTGAAGGTATTGAGGTAATGGATAAGGCTTACATATCACCCTATTATTTAGAGTTTTATAGTATTCCGCCAATATTCCCAGTTTCGATATTAGAAATAACCACCAAACATGGGGATGGCCCTTTCCTGAAAAAAACACATGGCTTTACAATGTACCGGCCACCTGTACTGGTTTTGCCTAAAGAATTTTACCGGCCTAAGTACACATCAAAAAATGCCACAGCAGCACTTTTTGACCAGCGCACCACCATCCACTGGGAGCCTAATATCATCACCAATAAAGATGGCAAAGCAACGGTAACTTTTTATGCTGCAGGGCAGCCGGCTACCTATACTATTACTACTGAAGGTAGCAATATGAATGGTAATGTGGGGAGTATTACACAAAAGCTGGTTATAAAATAATCGAATTAATAAAGCATGAAATTAAATTTGAAAGCATTTGCTTTGTTATTACTAAGATTATAGTTATATTGACTTCGTAATTAAAAATCAGGGCAAATAACTACATGAAAAAGATCGTCATATTTTTTGGGGTATGGGCAATAGCTTATACATGCAGTTATGCACAAGGTTATACCGGCACTGTAAACAGCCTGGTATCAGCGGCAGGAAATTACAGCCTGACCCATACCCCCGAAAAGCTGTACCTGCAATTAGATAAAACCAATTACGGCATTAATGACACCTTGTGGTTTAAAGCCTATTTGTTCAATGGTTCTTCTTTAAAAGCATCGGCAATAAGTAATGTGGTATACATTGAATTAAGTAACGAAAGTAATGAACTGCAGGTGCGCCGTATGTTAACTTTATCAAACGGTTTAGGCAGTGGTTGCATAGCGCTGCCTAAACGTGATTTTCCCGAAGGCTCTTACACTATTCGAGCTTATACCAACTGGATGCGCAACTTTGATGAAAGTTTGATGTATAAGGCACAGTTTTTTGTAGGCGACCTCAATCGGTATAAATGGCTTATCGATTTTAATTCGGTAGTTAAGGATAACGATGCTCAACTGCGTTTACGACTTACGGGTACTGATAAACGCCCGTTTGCTAGTCAGCAGGTATTGTTAGGTGTAAAGCAGGAAGACGGATGGGTGCTAAGGCGCGATAAGCCGCAGGTAACCTCTGCTAACGGCCAACTTGATTTAACAGTATCTATTCGTAATAACACTGTACCGGTGTATGCATCATTGCACAAAGGATCGTACGATGACAGTAACGAGCCTGTTTACAGGTTCCCGGTAATTTATAACCGCCCCGAAAAAGCAGACGTGCAATTTTTGCCCGAGGGCGGGTATATGGTAAGCAGCACACCATCAGTGGTTGGCGTAAAAATCATCGGCGAAAACGGGGATGGCCTGAATCTATC
>JAICMD010000118.1 GCA_025929405.1 Mucilaginibacter sp.
AATGAAATGCATAACAGCATTGTTAACTCGCACTCAATGACCAATCCGCTTATAAACCCGTTTGCCTGGGGCGCTTTAATTAAACAGATAAGCGAGGGCGATAAAAAGCGCCAGGTTACGCAGGATGATGCAGGCTATAACTTTTAACGGCCTTTTTTAGCCGCAGGAAACTTCATTTTGTATTCTACACTTACTGCTCCCTTTGAAATATCATTCAGCTTTTTTTCCAGCAAACGTTTACGCAGCGGACTAAGCTTATCGGTAAACAGCTTACCTTCTATATGGTCATACTCATGCTGGATAATACGCGCGGCCATACCCGAAAAGGTTTCTTCATGGTGCTTCCAGTTCTCGTCGTAATAAGAAATTTTTACAGTTGATTTACGGTTGACATCCTCCCTTACATCCGGAATGCTAAGGCAGCCTTCATTAAAGGCCCACTCTTCGCCGGTTTCTTCCAATATGCAGGCATTTATAAAAACCTTTTTAAAATCCTTTAGCTCCGGCTCGTCATCATCAAACGGGGTAGCATCAATTACAAATAACCGCATAGATAGGCCAACCTGCGGAGCGGCCAAACCTACGCCACGGGCAGCGTACATGGTTTCAAACATATCGGCAACCAGCTCTTTAATATGCGGGTATTCCGCAGGCTCAATTGAGGGTGCTTTTTTACGTAAAACCGGGTCGCCGTAGGCTATGATAGGAAATTTCATGCTGCAAAATTACGGTAAATTTTTTTGTGTTGATAATGCTCTTGTCAAATCGGACGAACGCTTACAAGCTATATTATCGGATGTAATTGTATAAGATATCTCACTACATTTAGAGATGACAGGAGTATTTGCTATTCCTTCGGTTCAAAAAGCAGGGTTATCATCTGCTTTTCATCCAAAATCTCATTGCTTATTTTTAAAAGTTGCGGGGCGGTTATAGCATTTATTTTATCAAATATTTGCTCAAGCGTATCTACCGAACCTAAATCAAGCAGGCTTTTAGCCATTGAAATTATAAGACTCATGCGATTCTCTTCGGCAAGGGCTATCTGGCCTATAAATTTTTGCTTGGCCTGGTGCAGTTGTAATGTGCCTAATTTATTACCGCGCAATTTTTTTAGCTCTTTGTTTACAAGCCGCATAGCTTTATCCGTCTTTTCGCTATCGGTACCAAAGTAAATAGAAAACATGCCCGTATCAGTTAACGAAGTATAATTTGATTCGATAGTATAAGCAATGCCATGCTTTTCGCGTATCTCCATATTAAGGCGATTGCTCATGCCCATACCCCCAAGCAGGTTATTTAATAACAATAAGCCATACTTATCAGGGTGGGATGACGAGTATGCCTGCCCGCCCATAACACAATGCGTTTGCGAAATAGGTTTGGCCACAACAATTTTTGATGCCTCATTAATAGCAGGTACGATCCTGCTTTTAGGGGTATAGTTAGCAGGGATGTTTCCAAAATATTTTTCAGCCAACTTAACTATTTTATTAATGGTATAATCGCCATAAATGGCAAATATCATTTCGGCGGTATTATAATTAGCCTTTATAAAGCCTTTAATATCTTTGGCATTTAGCGCCTCTACACTTTCGGTCGTGCCTAAAATATTTTTACCAATAGGGTGCCCTTTAAATAACAGGTCCTCAAAATCATCCTGTATGGCTTCCTCGGGTTGGTCCAGGTACGATGCTATTTCATCCAATATTACTCCCCGCTCCTTTTCCAGCTCCTCATCCGGAAATGTGGAATGGAATAAAATATCTTCAAACAAATCAATGGCCCGTTCCAGATGGGGCTTTAGTAACGATGCGTGTACACAGGTATACTCTTTAGTAGTGTAAGCGTTCAGGTCGGCGCCCACCAGTTCAAGCCGGTTAAGTATCTGGCTTGTATTGCGCCGGGTAGTTTCTTTAAATAACAGGTGCTCAATAAAATGGGCAAGCCCTTCTTTATGCTCTGCTTCATCGCGCGAGCCTGCATTTACCAAAAAACAGCAATGGGTTATTGGCGAAGGCGAGTATTTATACATTATCCGTATGCCATTGGATAAGGTGTAGAGCTGATAATCGGTCATAAAAACTAAAGATAGCAATTATGAGCCTAAGTAATTGCGTTAAGAATATTGGCTTAAAAAGCGATAAGCATGCTGCTTTTTTTATTTTTAGATTAATGGGTCAAAAAATCAACAGAAAAATTTACCAATTGGTATAAAAAACTCTATTTATTAATAAAAAATCCAATAATTGAATATATAATTCAACAAAAATGAAATAAATACTAAAAAATATTTTTAAAAATATTTTATTATTCATAATATTGATAAAAATGATGTTAATTGTTGAATAAATCACACTCAATTAATTATTTTGTTAAAAATTCAATGATTTTATACTGTATTTAAGTAATAAAATGGATGTAAGAGGGCCTTTTCTATTTATTTTGTTGATCATTTCGGCATTTTTATTCCGGGGTCAGCTAATAGTGGAAAAAACCATCGCGGGCAATAACAACACCGGTCATGCATACCACACCTGCGAGTTAAGAGCCAGTACCAATAACCGGAGGGACAACAGCCGGTTATTAATAAACGATAACACACCGGGACAAGTATTACATACGCGTATTGTACGCACGGTACACTTTATAAAATCAAATACAATTATTACAGGCACCGCATTAGGGGTGCGCCAATATTTAAAACATATCTTTTATGCCAGCGACGATGCCTTTATTCCGTCGACTGAGTTATTGCTCTTCCCGCATCATACTTTTTGGTAAAACATTCGGTTTTTAACCCGCGCCTGATCACTGCCGGCTTTTATAAAAGTTTGCCGGCGCTCTTTTGCGCTAACTACTTATTTACTGAATGTTTTACCAAAAAGAATTTATACATGAAAAAGTTCATACCTTTTGCTATACTTATTATTGTGGTTATCCTGGCGTTAATATACCCGGGTAATTCCGCAACGACACCTGCAGCTACCTTTGATAAAGCCGATATTGCCTGGCTTTTAATTTCAACCGCGCTTGTACTATTAATGACACCGGGACTTGCTTTCTTTTACGGCGGTATGGTTAGGAAGAAAAACGTTATATCAACCATGCTGCAAAGCTTTGTATGTATGGGCCTTATTACTATAATTTGGGTAGTATTTGGCTTTAGCATGGCCTTTGGCGAAGATGTTGGCGGCATGGGCCTTATTGGTAACCCTAAATCATTTTTTATGATGCAGCACACTATTGGCGTTGCATGGGGTACTATACCGGTTATTTTATTTGCCATGTTTCAATTAAAATTTGCCGTTATTACCCCGGCATTAATTACCGGTGCATTTGCAGAACGTATCCGTTTCAACTCCTATTTAATTTTCATTACCTTATTTATAGTTGTTATTTATATCCCTTTGGCGCATGCTACCTGGCATCCTCAAGGTTTTTTCTTTAAAATGGGTGTGTTAGATTTTGCCGGGGGTACCGTAGTACACATGTCGGCAGGCTGGGCTGCATTAGCATCAGCATTATACCTTAAAAAGCGTAATGAAGAGGCACATGCTCCGGCACGTATCAGTTACGTAATATTAGGTACAGGCTTGCTTTGGTTCGGTTGGTTCGGCTTTAACGCAGGCTCTGCATTAGGTTCGGGCGAGTTGGCCGCTACGGCTTTAGCCACAACTACTACAGCATCTGCCGCTGCTGCCATGTCATGGATATTTTTTGATGTGCTAAGAGGTAAAAAGCCATCAGCATTAGGTGCTTGTATTGGCGCAGTGGTAGGTTTGGTTGCTGTAACACCGGCTGCGGGTTTCATTACGGTATCAAGCTCATTAATAGTGGGTATAGTTGCAGCCGTAGTTAGTAACCTGGTGGTTATATGGAGAAGCAAAACCAATATTGATGATACGCTTGACGTATTTCCATGCCACGGTGTTGGTGGTATGATGGGTATGCTGCTTACCGGCATATTTGCTACCAAAAGTGTTAACAGCGCGGGTGCCGAAGGTTTATTTTATGGCGAAACCGGTTTATTTGTTAAACACCTTATAGCGTTGGTTGCCGTATCAGTATTCGCATTCATTGGTTCATATATATTATTAAAAGTAACTGATCTGATAAGCCCGCTGCGCGTATCAGCAGAAGAAGAAGCGCTTGGTTTGGATGCCAGCCAGCACGACGAAGAGTTGTAAAGCCTGAGGCAATAAGTCCTCCATATTTTCTCCGAGGTAGTTAGCGGAGAAATGCTTTTACGAACTTTTAGGTCCCTCACTTTCAGGGGTATGGAGGATTATTGCCTCAGACTTCCCTGACGTGTTGAATTGGTTAAGTAATTTACAAATCTGACAATACGTTTGTACTAAGCCATGCCCCCCAAAGGCATGGCTTTAGTATTTTTAGGGCTTATTACCTGTTTAGTTAAACATTTTTAATAAGTTTGATGTATACCGGCATCGCTATGAAAAAGATCCTGATTATTGCGGCAGTATTCCTTGCATCTGCTGTACATGCCCAAACTATACGAGTAGCCGCTGCAGCAAATTTGCAAGGGGTTATACAGGCTTTACAAAAAGATTTTAAAGCACGGGCTGGCATTGAGCTGGAGCCTGTAACCGGTTCGTCAGGTAAGTTGGTGGCGCAAATAAAAAACGGGGCGCCTTTTGATATTTTTTTATCTGCAGATATGACCTTTCCGGATGACCTTTATCAAAACGGCTTTGCCCTGCAGCAGCCTAAAGTTTATGCATGGGGTAATCTGATCATTTGCAGCAATAAGGATATTGGCTTTGAAAACTGGCCCCGCACACTATTAACCAACCGGATTAAAAAAATAGCCATTGCTAACCCATCCATCGCACCTTATGGCAGAGCGGCACAGCAGGCACTTGAAAAAAAGGGAATATTTGATGATATACAAAAAAAGATGGTTTACGGCGAAAGTATATCGCAGGTAAACACCTATATAACTACCGGCACTGTAGAGATAGGGTTTACTACCCAAAGTTTAATAAAAGATCCCGCCAATAAAACCAAACTTTACTGGCAGGCTATTGACCCTAAATTATATGAGCCTATTGAGCAGGGTGCCGTGATCATTAAATCAACAGCCAATAAAGCTGCCGCCGAAAAATTTTACAGCTATTTATTTAGTGTTGCTGCTAAAAAAATATTTGCGCAATTTGGTTATCGTGTACAATAAACATTAACCCGTGGCAGATCTATCCCCTATATGGCTTACTTTAAAACTGGCTGCCGTTACCACGTTATTGCTGCTTGTGATAGGCCTGCCGCTTGCCTGGTGGCTATCGCGTGGGCGATCAATCATTAAAACAATTATAGAAGCTATAATTACTATGCCGCTGGTGCTACCGCCATCGGTATTGGGGTTTTATTTGTTGCTGGCTTTTAGCCCGCAACGTGGGGTTGGCAAATGGCTGCAACAAAATTTTGATGTACAGTTTGTTTTTTCATTTAAGGGATTGGTGCTGGCCTCATTTATTTACAGTATGCCGTTTATGGTAGCCCCTGTAAAATCGGCATTACAGCAATTGCCGATTACTTTGGCACAAGCATCATACACATTAGGTAAAACCCGCCGGCAAACGTTTATTAATGTATTGCTGCCAAATATTAAACCATCATTGCTTACTGCATCGGTATTAACCTTTGCCCATACACTGGGCGAATTTGGCGTAGTGCTGATGATAGGCGGCAACATACCCAATGTTACCCGTGTAGCCTCCATAGCAGTTTATGATTCGGTTGAGCGTATGGATTATGCATCGGCAAATACCTATTCGCTGATATTGCTTTGCATTACCTTTATTATGGTGATAAGCGTTTTTTTGTTTAATAAATACCAGGCTAAAAGCCCGTTAGATTAAGATGATAAGCATCGATATAGAAAAGAATCTGCGGGCCTATCAAGGTAAAAGAACGCTGAAGATATCACGAAACTTCCCGGCAGGAAGCATTACCAAAATATATGGACCATCGGGTGCAGGTAAAACCACTTTTTTAAAAGCAATAGCCGGTTTAATTACACCCGAAAACGGCAAAATTATAGTTAACGGCGAAGTGTGGTTTGATAGATCATCCGGCATTTCATTGCCCCCTCAAAAGCGCATGGCCGGTTTTGTTTTTCAGGATTATGCATTGTTTCCTAACATGACCGTGCACCAACACCTGGAATATGCAACCAATGATACTGTATGGATAAACCGTTTACTAACTATTGGGAAACTGGAAACGCTACATGATCATAAACCCGCGCATTTATCAGGCGGGCAGCAGCAGCGCCTGGCCATATTAAGGGCACTTGCTATTAAACCAAAGGTATTGTTGATGGATGAACCTTTTTCGGCGCTTGATGCTGAAACAAAAAAAATACTGCTAACTGAATTGAAAGCAGTATTTGATGAATTAAAGGCAACAATTTTAATTGTAACCCATAACCCAAGCGAACTGGATGGGTTAACAAAAAGCGAGCTATTAATTGAATAAACCCCTATTGGTTTTATAGTGCCTGTATTAATGATTTAACAGAGGGCCTGTTTTTATAATCTTTATCAAAGTGTACAAATATCAGTTTGCCGCTGCTATTGATGATATAGGTAGCCGGGACAGGTAACACATGATCGGTATTGCCATTATTGGCTTCTATATCTACCCCCGCACTTTTATAGGCTTTAAACATCGCCGAATCCATCACATAGTTTACGTCATAGCTTTTCATTATCTTATATCCCTTATCCTGTATCATCGAAAAGGAAGCGTGTGTTTTACTGATGGTCTTATTGATGTTCTCGCCGGTTTCGGGGGTTACGCCAATTACATAAGCCCCCTTCATTGTTAATAACTGCAACGAATCCTGAAGCCGCTGTATATACTTATTACAAAAGGGACACCATTGGCCCCGGTAAAAAAACAGCACAACTGATTTATGGGTTTTTAAAATACTCTTCAAATCAATGGTTTTGCCTGAATTATCTGTAGCCGTAAACATTGGCGCAGTATCACCTTTTTTTAAACCGTTTTGCGCCCATAATTGAGTGCCGCTGCATATAATTATTAATATAAGTAATATTTTTTTCATGAGTTGCTAAGATTTAAAAAAGGGAGAGGTTTTTCCTCTCCCATAAGTTTTACATTTTACTGCCAGACATTTTGCTGTCCATTTTTTTGCTGCCCGACATTTTATCACCGGCCATTTTACTGTCCATTTTGCTTTTTGACATCTTGTCTTTACCCATCTTATCCATTTTCTTTTTGGACATTTTTGAAGTATCGCTTACCATAATAGGGGTAACAACACTTGCCTGTACAGTTAAATTAACGCCGGCAATCAATGCAGCGGCAATCATCATTTTTGAAATTAGTTTCATTGTATGTTGGTTTTTACGGCTTAGTCGCAGGTAAAATAACAACCTTACAAAAAAAATTAACTTTTATTCAGTGTATCGTCAATACGATGTTGCATAGTGTTTTTAAAATCATCGTCTAGTTTTATGTCCACTGGTTCATGGTTTACCAAAAGCTGTTTAACCATACTATTTATCATATTGCTTTGCCTGTTAAAAAGCTTACATACCGAACAACCATAAAAATGGATTTGCAACTGAATTTTTTCACGAAGGGTTATTTTGCCTATCAGTTTTTTTTCTATCAGATAGGTAGCCTCCCTGCAGTTATATACAATGTTTTTAAGCTTTCCCATATTATATCCAGTTTTTTTGAAGGCATGCCCTCAGGTTAACTTTTGTACGATGTATAATTACCCAAAAGTTGGAGTCAGAAACTTTAAGCTCCGAGCAAATAGCACTGGTTGGTGCATCGTCCATGTGTTTCATGGTAAAAATTGCCAGCCATAACGGAGGCAGTTTTTGCATACACTTTTGCAGAACTTTGTTAAATTCTTTAGCATGGAATGGGTCGTGATGCTCAATGCTAAATTCTCTGGGCTGATGTTCTTCACGCCAGTGGCCATCTTCCCAAAAAAATTCCTGCATATCATGCACTTCTTTATTAACACTCGGTGCTTTTAAGCCAGAAGAGTTTTTTCGGTACACATCAACGATCTTATTTTTTAAAATAGCGGTTAACCAGGTACGTTCCGTGCTTTTTCCCTCAAATTTATCAAGGCGTTCCAGGGCTGCTAAAAATGTTTCCTGCACAAGGTCGCGGGCCTGCTCTTCGTCACTAATGCGGCTAAGGGTATAACTATACAAATAATCTGCATGGTTTTTTACCCACTGGTGCGGGTTAATGGTTTGGTGGGGTAACATTTAACTGATTGTTATGATGATTATGGCTTAGTCGGTAAAAAGGGTTAAACCTTACAACGTTTTGATATTAAATAAATCTATTAAATTTATTGTAAGGTTTTGATTTTTGCCCCGACTAATTGCGTATATATCAAACCTATATATAAAAAATGAAAATCGTCAAAATAATTATAGCGTATACCGTATTGGCAACGACAATACTGGTATCATCATCGTTTATTAAATTAAACCCCATAAATAGGGTTGTATCTCCCGGATTTGCTGTTATTGAACTTTATACCTCAGAGGGTTGTTCAAGCTGCCCGCCGGCAGACGAACTGGTGTCAAGGATTCAAAAAGAAATGAATGCCCAACCGGTTTATATTTTAGCATTTCATGTTGATTACTGGAACCGGTTGGGTTGGAAGGATACATTCAGTAATGCTGATTATTCCAAACGCCAGCACGATTATGCCAGGTATTTAAAAACAGAATCGGTATATACGCCTCAAATAATTGTTAACGGTAAAAAGGAGTTTATTGGTTCGCAGGAAGGTAGTTTACGTAACGCTATTAAATGGGCGCTGCAAAGCAAGCCCGAAGCCAACATTGTTTTAAGCGATATTAAAACTACAGAAAAAGAAACCACTGTGCATTATGACATTAGCGGAATTTCTGATCATTCTGCATTATTATTGGCCCTGGTTGAAAAATCAGCAAGAAGCGTTGTTAAAGCAGGAGAAAATTCGGGTCGCACATTGTCTCACGTACAAATTGTTCGTAACCTGCAAAGTATCAACATTAATAAAGAGAAATCTGGCGCAACAAGCGTAATTTTACCAAACGGCGTTAATAGCAGTAACTACGAGGTAATTGCCTTGCTGCAAAATACTTTAACAGGCGAGATACGTGCGGCAACAAAAGCGCCATTAACACCTGCAGCTATTTAGTTAGATGAAAAAAATAAAGGAAAAACATCCGTTAGTGATGCGATGGACACACTGGGTAAACTTTCCCATACTTACCATAATGATATGGAGCGGAATGCTGATCTATTGGGCAAGCGATACTTACTCAATCACCTTGTTCGGCCATAAGTTATTTAAGTTTTTTCCTGAAGGATTTTATAATGCATTAAACATTCCCCACCGTTTATCCGAAGGTATGGCTTTCCACTTTTTGTTCATGTGGTTCTTCACCATCAATGGGATAATATATGTGCTTTATACGTGGATATCCGGCGAGTGGCGCGAGTTATTGCCCAATAAACACTCCTTTAAAGAGGCCTGGCAGGTGTTATTGCATGACCTGCATATACGCAGATTTGTTCCGCCTCAAAATAAATATAATGCTGCACAGCGTATAGCCTATACTGCCATAATTATAATGGGGTTTGGCTCGTTAATAACAGGACTGGCAATTTATAAACCGGTACAGTTTTATTATTTAACCTGGTTATGCGGCGGCTATCATTTTGCGCGGATACTGCACTTTGCCCTTACTATTGGCTATGTTTTATTTTTTGTGATACATATTGTACAGGTTATACTGGCCGGTTGGAATAATTTTAGTTCGGTGATTACAGGTTTCGAAGTTGTAAACAACAAAAAAGATGGAAAAGAAAAAAA
>JAICMD010000061.1 GCA_025929405.1 Mucilaginibacter sp.
ATTCGTTTGCAGCTTTGCTTGTAACTTATTATGTTTGATACCAACCAATTAATCAAACCATAATTATGAAAACAAGGATAGCCCTTACCGCATTTTTGTTATGCGGAAGCATCGCATTTTTATCAATAAGCTGGAAACCAACTGCGCCAACGCCGGCTAAAGCTGCCGTTATCCATCATTATTTATATGTAGCTACGCCGGGCATACGTGATTATTTAGGTTATGGCGGTCATGGCCTGCTGGTTTTTGATATGGACCACGGGCACCGTTTTGTAAAGCGCATTACCACGCAGGGTTATCATCCTAATAAAAAACCATCAAACGTTAAAGGCATTGCGGTAAGTATTCCGCTAAATAGTGTTTATATCAGTACCATCGAATCAGTACAACGTATTGATTTGACCTCAGGCAAATTGATATGGGAAAAGGCTATTGATAAAGGCGCCGACAGGCTGTCTGTAGCCCCCGATGGTATGACAATGTATGTGCCATCCTTTGAAAACAATATATGGAACGTAATGGATTGCAAAACCGGCGAGATCATCAAAAAAATTGAGGGTTTTAATAAATCGCATAATACTATTTATAGCCCAACTGGCGAGCATGTTTATCTGGCCGACCTAAAAAATCCAGTGTTAAAAATAGCCAACACTAAAACCAATACCATCGAAAAAACGGTTGGGCCTTTTTTTAGTAACATACGCCCGTTTACCATAAACGGTAAAGAAACCCGCTGTTACATTAATACCGATAGTTTATTAGGGTTTGAAGTAGGTGATATTAAGTCGGGCAAAAAAATTGCGCATATTGTAGTTGAGGGTTGGGACAAGGGCCCGGTGCGCCGTCATGGCGACCCTGCACATGGTATTGGTTTAACACCCGATGAAAAAGAAATTTGGTTATGCGATGGTTATAATATGCGCCTGCACATTTTTAAAAATGATGACACCTACCAGCAGCTAACTACTATACCTTTACAGGATATGCCGGGTTGGATTACTTTTAGTATGGATGGAAAATATGCTTACCCATCAAGCGGAGAAGTTATAGATGTAAAAACCCGCCGCATATTAACCACGCTTAAAGATGAGCATTATAACAGCGTGGCCAGTGAAAAGGTGGTTGAAGTGGATTTTGAGGGCAACAAAGCCGTTAAAGCAGGCGATCAGTTTGGTATTGGCAGGGTGAGATAATTTGTGTGTGTAAATTCTGTATTTTGAATAAGTTTGCAGTAATGTAGATGAACACCAACTACATTACTGCAAAGCAACCTCCTTGTGTTTTAATTATTGTGCTTTATGCCTATA
Source organism: Mucilaginibacter sp. (assembly GCA_025929405.1). Taxonomy (GTDB): domain Bacteria; phylum Bacteroidota; class Bacteroidia; order Sphingobacteriales; family Sphingobacteriaceae; genus Mucilaginibacter. The sequence goes on from JAICMD010000061.1 coordinate 1,308, forward strand.
ATCTTTTTAAGATAATTGTCCATCATATCAATATCAACAACATCATTTAATAAACCGATATGCATATCCGGACGAATTATTAACGCTTTTTTTTGGCTCTCTTTAATTTCGAAGGCGTCAAAAATTTCCCGGTTTCTGGTTGATGGCGGCAGGTAGAAAAAATTGATCAATCTACCATAGTTTTGAGTTATCCATTTAGCCAGGGTAAACAAATCAAGCTCTTTTAAATTACCTAAAACTATTAGCGTAAAACCAGGCTTGCTGCACCATTCGTGTAGGTCGGTTTCCTGCTGTTTCTTCTCATCATAAACTTTAAAATAAGGCAGCCTGTCTCCCGCTTTTATTTTGGTGGAATTGCTAAGGTGCAAATTAATTTGGCTATCGCGGTAGCTGATACTGATTTGCGATAGCACCTTAAAAAATGATGAACGCAAATCACTATTGCCCCATGCCCATTGTAATATACGCGGCATAAACCATTTCCTAAGCAAGGCTATGGCCCAATTTCCTGATACGATAAATTTAAAAGCCTTGTCTGTTGTTTTAAGTAGTTTTTGGGCAACAGGCATACGCTCGGCAGCATAGCTGTCTAAAATATGTTCATTTATTTGTCCATTTAATACTCCTGCCAGTTTCCAGCCCAGGTTATACGCATCCTGCAAGCCCGTATTCATGCCCTGTCCGCCCACCGGCGAATGTATATGTGCGGCATCCCCAATTAAAAAGCATCGCTGTTTTCTGAAATTATCAGCCATGCGATGATGTAAACGATAAGTAGTAAACCAATATTGGTCTGCTACATTTAACTGCAGCCGGGTAACATTATTTAAATGAGGAAGAATATCCTCTAATTGCAGGTCTTCCCGCTCTTCATCTTGTTTGGGTAAATTACCAATAATACGGTAACGGTTATTTTCAGGCAATGGAATAAAAGCCGTAAAACCGTATTTAGCTAAATAAAATTGAAGATCGCCCACAACATTCAGGTTACTTATTTCAATATCAGCCAGGAAATATACATTGCCGTATGTATCACCTATAAACGGAATTGACAGTTGCTTGCGTACGGCACTATGTGTGCCATCGGCACCAATTACCCAATCGCAATTAAGGGTTAAAATTTTTTCATCCGTTTGTAATTGTACTTTAGCTTGATGTTCGGTTTGGGTTAATCCTGTTAAGGTTGTATTCCAATAAACCGGGCAGCAATTTTGGGTTAAAAAATCAAGCAATAGGCGTTCATTTTTGCTTTGCTGATATAGCAATACAAACGGAAAAGGTGTTTGCTGACTACCAATATCAGTTAATAACAATTTAGCCACAGGCTTCCCTTCATCATTAAAAGTGAGCGAGGCTGCCTGTTTGCCGTCCTGCAATGCGCGGTCGACAATGCCCATCTGGCGGTATATTTCCAGCGAGCGGGCCTGCACTGCCAATGCTTTCGACTGATTGGTTGGCCCCTGTTTGCTATCAATAATTATTGGTTGCACGCCATAGCGCAATAGCTGGGCAGCCATCATTAGTCCCGATGGCCCCGCACCAACTATTAAAACCTGGGTATGTTGCTGCGTTATCATTTATTAACTACGCGATAGTAAAAAAATGGTTGGCTTTTTATGCAGATCGGGTACTTTAGTTTGCCACTCGGCTATGGTTTTGGTTTGCACAAGCTCATCGGATGCGGTAAGATTGCAGGCAATACAAAGTTTGGTTTTATTGTTGCCGGTTTTTAAAATTTCTTCAAGCAATACATTATTACGGAAGGGTGTTTCAATAAAAAGCTGTGTTTGGTTATTTCGTTCCGAAAGGTTTTCCAGTTCCTTAATGCGTTTGCTGCGCTGCGCCTTATCAATAGGCAGGTAACCATGAAAAGTAAAGCTTTGTCCGTTAAACCCCGATGCCATAAGCGCCAGCAAAATAGAGCTTGGCCCCACCAGCGGAACCACCTTTATATTGCGTTTATGTGCTTCTGCAACAATTTCGGCACCCGGGTCGGCAATGCCGGGGCAGCCGGCTTCGCTCATTAGCCCTACATCTTTGCCGTTTTGCAGGCCTGTAAAAAAAGATTTTATGCTGTCGCGATTATGTTTGCCATAGTCATGAATGGTTAATTCGTTTTGCGGAGTTTTTAAGCCCGCTACTTTCAAAAAACGGCGCGCCGTTTTTTCGTTTTCTACAATGTATTCACTTATCTGGTTAATGGTATCAACCAAATAAGGCGTAAACGATTTAGCCGCAGCTTCTTCGGCAAGCGGTACGGGTATTAAATAAAGGGTTCCGGCAGGCATATACAAAAATGCTTATTGCCGATTGGATATGCAAGTTTTGAATGTGCGGATATGCGGGTGTGAAAATATGCAGATGTGCATATCCGCAGTTTGTCAACCTTGATAGAAAGGGCTTAGATAAACTTATTGTTTTTTTGCCGGGGTATATGTGGCCCAGAAATCAGTTGGGCTTATCATGCCTTGCATATCGCCCATGCCACCACCACGTATGCGCATCATAGCACCGCCGCCGGGAAATCCGCCGCCGCCAAAATTACCTCGACCACCACCGGCAAAACCGCCACCACCGCCACCCGGTGCGAAAGTTACATTGCCGCCACCTGCGCCCACAGGTATTTCGGTCATAGATATGCCCATACCGGCTAACATTTTGGCAATATTAAGGCCGTTAAGTTTTAAATTGTAAGCAAATGATTTTTGGCTTCCGGCCAAATTCATGTATTTTAATGGCATGGCCAATTCACATATTAAAGCACCTTTATCGTCATAATCTGCAGCGGCTTTAATACCGTATTCGTTATAAATTGAAATTACACTATCAGCAATATCTTTAAAGCCTACCAGTTTTATCTCTTTAAAAGTAGTTACAGCCTGTTTGCGCATCCGGGCAATAGCTGTCGAATCGGGCATATTACCAGGCCCGGCACCATTTTGCGGCCTGAACTGCGCCATCTGATTGCGCAAATTAGTAGGGTTTACCAGCGGGAAGGTAATAATATAGGCTTCTTTGTCATTTTTTTTACCTGCGGTGTTTATGGTAAGATCAATACCGCCAGCTATAATTTTATTAGCTATTGCCGGATCGTCAGCCTTAATAGCCAAATATAAGTTTTTATCATCATTAGCTATCGTATAATTTAAACCAATAGTTTTGTTGAAGGCTTGCAAGCTGTTGCCCCAGTCGTTTAAACGGGCATCAATTTTAATACCGGCAGGTGCCCATAGGCTTGTTTCTTGTATGTTATTTAATTTTTGAGCCTGAGTTGGAAAGGCTATTACGGTAAATAGCAAAGCCAGGCACATTCCAGCTAATATTTGTATGGATTTCATACTAATTAATCAGGTTTAAGTTAACTTATTAGTATGACTAAGGTAAGCAACAATTGTTACAATGGTTGTTAAAAAATGTTAAGCTTACCTATGTATATCAATGCTTATGGCTTTATTTCCTTATCTATATCTTCATCATGTTTTTCGGGATCAAGTTCAGATTGTATGATTTCCTGCTCATAATACTTTTTATCCTTTTGGTCGCGTTTGGTTAGCCATACCAGTAATACTATTACGCCTACGGCCAATAGCCCTACCCACCAGTAATGTGTCATCTGATTCATGTTGTTTAGCTATTAGGTTCAACATAAATATCGCAAAAAATAATCACCTAAATATTAGGTTAATATTAAATTTTAAAGGCTTGCCGCATGTTTTGCAGCCAGCCCATAGATTTAATACTTGTCCCAGTTAATTTTACGCGAGAAATACATCAGTACCCCTACTATTACAAACAGGGCTATACTGCCAATAAGCAGTGCCATATCCTCCAATTGTATTATTACATATATAAAGGCATAAAATATGGCCAGTATAATGGCAAATAATACCGCCGGTTTTTTATTTTTTAATAACGATGCAATAAAAACGCTCACCAAAACAATGGTAGCCATTGATGCTATAAGGTAGGCCCAATTATAGCCAACCTGTTCAGAAAATGATAATAGCAGTGTGTAATAAATAACCATGGCTGCGCCTATCAGCACATAGTTAAATGAATGTATGCGCTGTTTGCTTATCATTTCTGTAAGGAATAAGGAAATAAACGTAAGCAGGATGATAAGGATGCCGTATTTACTGCTGCGCATAGTTTTCTGATAATCATCTACCGGTAGTTTCAGTTTTACGCCGAAAATGGCATCATCGTGCTTTTGCATATTGCTTACCAGGGTATCATCAGCGGCCCATTGCTGGGCAAACGGACGGTTAAAATACAGCATGTGCCATTTGGCATCAAAGCCCTTATCGGTAACTATTCGGTTATCGGGCAGGTAGCGGCCGCTAAAACTTGGTGTAGACCAATTGCCTGATACTTCCACATCAGTAGCTTTGCCTGTATGCAAAAAGTTAAGCTGCTGGCTGCCTTTAAGGTCGAGGATAAAATTAAACTGAATTGATGCGGTATCAGCACCAATAAGGTTAGCTCGTGCCATCAGCCCATTATTAAATAATCCTTTTTCATTAAATGATGGCTCGGTTTGTAGTTTTTGGCTACCGAAAATAATTACCGGGTTGGTTTTTAAACCTTTTAAATCGCTTATACTAAACGCCAGGATGGCTCTTGATGGTAATAGCTGACTCGGCAATATGGAAAGCTTGTCCAGTTCGGTTTTAAAATTGCCCCAAACCTTTACCTGCGTGTTATACACTGATGTTTCAAAAATACCGCGATGCAGCTTTTCGGCAGCTATACCGGCTTTGTAATGCAGCGTATTTGGAAGTATGTAAATGTTTTCAATTACTTCCTTAACAGCTTCTTTATTGTCTGTTGTTTCTTTAACCTGCCGCTTGTAGGGAATCACCAATACCGGCCCCTGCACCAATTGGCTACCCGACCATGTGGCCGAAACATCTTTATCAACCTCGTCACGGCGTTGCTCACGCTCATGTATCAGGCCCTGTAACATTACCGAAGGAATAAGCAGCGCCAGTACAAGACCGCCAATGAAAATTAATTTAACCGTTACCGACTCCTTGAGCCAGATCATAAATCCTTGTGATTTGATTTGTTCGTCTCTCATATTAATTTTTAAAAGTACTTTGTATTTCAAAGTTTATGAATAAAAAAATTACTTAATTTTTTGTTGATTGATTAACTGCTCCAAGGCATCCAAATGGTTTTTAAAAGCGGTTTTGCCTTTTTCTGTAGCTTCATAATTGGTATTGGGTTTACGCCCTAAAAACGATTTATTTACCATAATATACTCTTCTTTCTCCAACCCTTTTAAATGCGATGCCAGGTTACCATCGGTAACGCCCAATAATTCTTTTAACGAGTTAAAATCATACCGCTGGTTGGCCATAAGCACACTCATTATTTGCAAACGCAGGCGGTTTTCAAAAGCTTTATTTAAATTTTCAAAAGGTATTTTCACCGGTCATATTTTAAATACATCACGCTGCCGTATATAATATGCAGCACTCCAAAACCCAATGCCCAAAATACCAGTCCGTAGCCAGGTAGCATGGCCGTAATCAGGCCTGTTAAAATTTGGCAAAGGCCCAGGTATTTTACGTCGCTAAAGGTAAAATTACTTGCACCGATTAATGCCAATCCATAAAAAATTAATGACACAGGCGCTATGATGCCAAAATACCCGCGATGTAAACAGATGAGCATTAAAAAGCCGCCGGTAACAAGTGGTACCGACATATTAAACAATACCTGTTTGCTGGCGCTCCCCCAAATGGATTGGCCCCTGCGGCCTGCCTTTTTGTACGACAGGTAAACCCCGGTAGCAATTGATAATATAAGCACCGCCAATGCAGTGATAATTATAGCGGGCAATATATTTACCAAATGCAAAAACGGCACATTGCTGTAATCAATGCCCCAATGCATCAGGTAAAAAACTATACCGGCACCAATTAAAGCATATATACCTGCCAATACCCCAGCCAACCCGCTAAGGGAAATAAATTTTGATGAACGTTCCATCAAACTGCGGATGGATGTGAGTTCGTCCTGTATCTCTTTTTCTTTCATGCAAAAGCACTTTGTAATTCAAAGTAAATAATAATATTTTTTGATTGCAAACAATTTTAAATGCATTTTATATTGCATCATTTTTTTCTGAAAACATCCTAAATATATAGTTATCTTAGATTGGCCTATTTCAATGCCCAATTATTACAACCTAATAAAACATCATTATCATGAAAAGTATTCTGTTTACCAAATCAATTTTAACTATAACGGCTTTTTTGTTTACCACTTTTAGCATTTCTGCACAAAAGTTGCCTAACAAGCAGGAGGTGAGTTTACGTGCGCCTGCAATTATAAAAATTGATGGTAACCCCGATGAGCTTAATAATATTTTTGCTGCGCATAACCAGGCAACAGGGCTTTCATATAGTTTAGCTAATGATGATAAAAGACTGTATTTAATATTACAAGCAGCGGACCCGGACGACATTAACAGGATTGTACGCGGCGGCATTACTTTTACAGTAAAAAACAAGTTAGATAAAAACACCCAGGGTATAAGCATTACTTATCCCGTAAAAAGGGGAAATCAATATATAACCTTTAGATTAAGGGCCGGCAAAGGTTATGTAATGGATACTTCGCCAAATGCTGCAGATTCCACAATGCGGGCTAACAATAAAAGGCTTGAGAATAATTTTAAATTAATCAGCGTAACTGGCGTACCGGGTTTAGATACCCTATCCATCTATAATGAACAAGAAATTAAAGCCGCCGGAAAATTTGATATTAACAAAGTTTACACGGTAGAGATGTCTTTTCCTCTTAAATATTTAAATAGCAAAATTGATGAGTTAAACCAGTTTACCTATCAAATAAGGGTTAATGGTTCAATACCACCAAAAATTCCCCTAATATCAGTTGACGGTTCAACAGATCCTGCAGCAACCGAGCGTGCAATGGCAAGCTTTAATGCTGCAATGGAAGCGGTAAACGCAAAAATATCAGCCGTAACAGATTTTTCTGCAGATTATAATTTAGCCAAATAGATTCTGATTTTTAAAATTTCTTAGGTCAAAATAACTGTTACAGTTGTTTATTGCTCATTATTTACTTTTTTTGGGATAAATTGTGAGAAACAATATCCTTATACACTATGCTTTTTAACAGTTTCATTTTTATTGCCCTGCTGTTAATAACATTAGTATTTTATTATCTGCCTGTTTTTTCAAAGTTACAGGTGCCTATACTAATTATCTCCAGTCTGATATTTTATGCTTATCAGGCGCCCTATTTATTGCTATTGCTGCTGGCATCGGCAGGTATAAATATTTTTACCAGCTATAAGGTTGCCTATGGCCCGCCCAACATGCGCCGGTTTTATGCCACTACAGGCATCGTTATCAACCTTTTAATTTTAGCCACCTTTAAATATTCGCCGTTATTGGCCAATACATTTTTTGATACCAGCTCGGGCATCGGCAGGATGTTGCTGTTAATACCTTTGCCCATCGGTATTTCCTTTTATACTTTTGAGGGGATAAGCTTATTGGTTGATGTTTATGCCAACAAGCATCACGACAAGTTTTTTGTAGATAGCTCTGTACAAAAACATTTTACCAAAACCCTGTTCTTTGTATCATTCTTTCCGCATTTAATTGCGGGACCAATTTTAAAGGCCTATGAATTTTATCCGCAAATAAAACAAAAACACTTTAAGTATATCGATATTATCCCGGCATTTAAACACCTGGTTACGGGGTATTTTTTAAAGATGGTAGTAGCCGATAATTTATCGGTGCTTACTTTTAAATTAGCCTATCCCTATTTAAAAGCCTGCTCCTCTGCCGACCTGATGGTGATGATGTTTGGCTATTCATTTCAAATATTTGCCGATTTTTCGGGGTACTCGCTTATTGCCGTTGGGTTGGCCAGGTTATTTGGTTATAATATTATGGAGAATTTTAATTTCCCATACATTTCTGCTTCATTTTCCGAATTTTGGCGCAGGTGGCATATATCGCTGTCTACCTTTTTAAAGGAATATTTATACATCCCGCTGGGCGGTAACCGCAAAGGGAATATACGTACCTATATTAATTTGCTTATCACGATGGTGCTGGGCGGTATATGGCACGGGGCTGCATGGAGCTACGGCGTATGGGGGCTTGCCCATGGGCTGCTGTTAGCCATTGAACGTTTTTGGGATAATTTATTCCCATATATCGGCCTAAACAGATTTATCAAACCATTAAAGGTTGTATTTATATTTATTATTATATCCTTTTTATGGCTATTATTTAAGTTACCTTTTGTACAGGTGCTGGAGTATTTTAAAACCCTCAGGCTAAATATTAATATGCCTGTCAATACCAATAACATTAACATGATTCTGCTGTACAGTTTGCCGGTTATTGTTTATCATGTTTTGTTTTTGTTAAGGGATAATATAAAAGTTTCGGTTTGGGTTGTGCGGTATAGCTATATAGTTTACGGCTTTTTAATAACGATGATATTGCTTAACAGCGGCCCTAAAGGTGCTTTTATTTATTTTCAGTTTTAACAGATGATCGGGAAAAGCTTAATAGTATTTACCTGTTTGTTTGTAGCGTTCAATATTGTAGCGCATTATAACGTGCCCAACACTAAATATGCAGATAGCGACATTCAAACCAACCTGATCAATGCCGATAGATACATTTATAGCAGGCAAAACTATAAGGCGGTTATTTTAGGTTCATCGCTGGCTAATAAAATGCGGGTTGATATGCTTCCCGGCTTTTATAATCTTGCCCTATCGGGCATGTCGGTATATGACGGTGGGGCAGTTTTGTTAAGTAGTAATACGCTCCCTGAAACTGTATATATAGAACTCAATGTAATACAGCGCCCCGAAAACGAAAATTTTACAGGCGAGTTTACTTCGCCGGTATACTCATGGTTAAAAACCACTTTGCCCGCTTTGCGCCCGGAAAATCAACCCGTAATTTTAGCTAAAAAAGCCATTGATGATATTGAACAACTGCTGCAACCTGTACCTGCACATAAACCGGCTAACAACAAAAAGACAGTAGTTAAAAACTACTACCTGCCGCAAAGCCTGTTCAGGCCCCTGCTGAATATACAACTTAAATCATACAGCGAACATGATACTGTATTGATAAATCAATCAGTTATACAACTTAAACAACTGGTTGCCAAAGTTGAATCGCGAGGCAGTAAGGTGGTATTTTTTGAAATGCCCATAAACCCCGCGCTTGAACAATTGCCCAAAACCGTTTTAATACGTAACACGGTTAAACAAGCATTTCCTAATTACCGCTTTATTGACCTGCCGCAAACCACCTTTAAAACCCGCGATGGCCTGCACCTGGCCCAAAAGGAAGCTATTGACTATACGGCATATTTTAAGGAGAAGATAGAAGAGGATTAAAAATATAGGATTGTCCGGCTAAAACCCTAAGATCACGCTTTTGCTATAATGAGGTTTAAAAGCCCTTTTTACGGGTTATACCAACTTTTCTTGGTTTTTTTGTTTCCACCGCACCAACACCCTCGGCACCATAACGGCGGGCCATTTTGGCTATACGTTCTTCCAACGTTTCGGTAGTCAATTTTTCGCGGCCAAGGCTGTCAACCATTATCGGGAAGGCAAATGGTGTGGGCCGCTCAATGTTTTTAAGGACGATACTTTGCGTTTGGATGCGTTGTAAGGCCGCTCGCAGCCTAAACTCTTCCAACTGAAAAGCCAAAGCCTCGTTATAGGCCTGTCGTACCAATAAATTATCAGGCTCGTATTCGTTAAAAACATCAAACAGTAACGAAGAAGATGCCTGCAGATGCCTGTTTTTAACTTGCTGACCGGGGTATCCGGTAAACAACAAGCCGCCAATATGCGCAATATCCCTGAAACGGCGTTTAGCCATTTCGTTGGCATTTAAGCTATGCTGTATATCTTCCAAAAGATTGTCAATGGAGAAAAAGGATGCGTCTTCCAAAACCTGTTCAATTGGGATATCCTCGTCAGTCAATAATTCAAAGCCATAATCATTCATAGCTATTGAAAAACTTGACGATTTGGTACGCGATATGCGATAAGCAAATAAGGATGCCATGCCCTCATGCACCAACCTGCCCTCAAATGGATAAAATAGCAGGTGATGCCCTTCACGCGATTTAAAAGACTCTATCAAAAACTCATTGCTTTGCGGTAGGTGAGATAGTTGCTGCTGTAAGGTAAATAATGGTTTTAAAGCAATTACTTCTTCGTCCTTTTCAATACCATGTGCCACCTCATCAAGCTTTTCCCTAAACATGGCTGATAGTTGTGATGATAATGGCATGCGCCCGCCCATCCAGCTTGGAATAATGCCTTTTGTGGCGTTTGATTTTTTTACAAAGGCGGTCATGTCCTTTATCTTGATAAATTCCAAACTCCGCCCTGCAAACCAAAAGGTATTGCCCGGTTTCAACCGTGCTATAAACGATTCCTCAATGGTGCCCAAACTGCCCCCACTTAACCATTTAACACGTATGCTCAAATCGCTGGTAATGGTGCCTATACTTAACCGGTGGCGCATAGCTACACGGCGACTGTTTACTTTGTATAAACCATTTTCAACCTCAACTTTTAAAAATTCATCATATTGTGCCAGAGTTTTGCCGCCGTTGGTAATAAAATCAAGCAGTTCATTAAACTCCCTGCGGGTAATATCAGCAAAAGCATAAGTAGTTTTTATCTCTTTAAATAACTCGTCGGCCCTGAAACCATCTGATACCGCCAGGGTAACCATGTATTGTATCAGCACATCCATGGTAAGCAGCATAGGGTCGCGGCTTTCAAATATTCCGCGCTTTATGGCCTCTTTAAGGGCGGCACCTTCCAGTAGTTCCATAGAGTGCGTTGGTACAAAATAAGCTTTTGATACTGCACCCGGATGGTGCCCGCTGCGCCCGGCGCGCTGCATAAAACGCGCAACACCTTTAGGGCTGCCTACCTGCACTACAGTATCAACGGGGCGGAAATCAACACCTAAGTCAAGGCTGGAAGTGCATACTACCAGTTTCAATGCCTCTGCATGTAAGGCCTGTTCAACCCAGTTACGCAGTTCATTATCCAGCGAGCCGTGATGCATAGCCATTACGCCTGCATATTCGGGGTAGTTATCCAAAATGGCATGGTACCAAATTTCCGACTGCGACCGGGTATTGGTAAATATTAATGTGGTTTTGCTTTTTGCCACCAACTCCATCACCTCAGGCAATAGTTTTAACCCAATATGGCCCGACCATGAATAATTTTCTATATTTTCAGGAATGATGGATTTGATCAACAGTTTCTTCTCCAAATTGGCCCGTACCATTTTTATTTGTTCAGGTGGAAAATCATTACCTAATAATACTTCGGCGGCTTGTTCCAGATTGCCTATGGTGGCGCTAATACCCCATATTTTTAATTTTTGAGTTGGCAGTTTTGAGTTGGCAGTTTGCAGGTGATTACCGTTACTTTGTTCGCCGCCAACTGCCAAATCCCTACTGCAAACTTCTTTTAACCGCGATAAACCCAATTCCACCTGTACGCCTCGTTTAGTGCCTAACAGCTCATGCCATTCGTCAATTACCACAACCTGCAGGCTTTTGAAAATTTGCGGGTATTCCTTTTGGGCCAGCATCAGGTGCAGGCTTTCGGGGGTGGTTAGTAATACTTCGGGCAGTTTCTTTTTTAGAGCGGCTTTTTCTGCAGCAGGGGTATCGCCGGTTCGGGTAGCTATTTTCCAGGGGATATCCAGGTTATCGCATACTTCCTGCATAGCCTTTTTAATATCATTGGTTAAAGCTCTAAGCGGCGTTAACCAAAGCATTTGCAGTCCGTTGTTTCTGCGGGTTTTATAATCAGAATGGCGATTTATAAAATCGGCCAGAAAGGGCAAAAACAAGGCAAACGTTTTACCGCTGCCCGTAGGGGCATTTAGCAAGCCGGAATACCCGTTAAGGTAAACGGTTTCCATTTCCTGCTGAAAGGGGAACTGTTTCCAATGCTTATCCTTATACCATTGCTGTATTATTTTTTGCCCTGGGCTTATCATCTGTTTACTAACAAAATAATTATTATTTAGTTATACCGCCAATAAAAATGGCCCGCTCAAAAAAGATGAACGGGCCATTTAAGCTATCATATTTTCTTTATTTTTTCTCAGGCAATAAGGTGATCTTTATCAAATTAGTGCCACTTAAATACTTATTGGCAGCATCCTTAGTGCTCTGCTGCGTTACCTGCTCCAGATTTGACATCCGCATCAATATCCTATGCGGATCATCCTGATTTTGGGAGGTACTGCTTAAATAACTGGCCCAAAAAATATTCTGCCTGAAATGACTTTGAGTTGATGCGGCATCGGCACGGGTAAAGCTCTCAATTTCTTTAGCATCGGCACCATTTTGTTTTAGTTTGTTAATCTCATCAAGTACCATATTGGTAACCTTTTCGGCATCAGTTGGAGTGGCATCAAAATATATAGTTATTTCATACCGCGGCTCAGGTAATTTTACATAATTTACCCTTGCTCCCGGCGAAAACGCGCCATCCTTTTCAGTTAGGCGGGCTTCCAATCTAATATTTAATATAGTTTCAAGCGCATCTAACTGCAGGTTATTGCTTTCGTTATAATCATAAGTGCCACTATAAGTTAGTTGTATCGACGCCTTATCGCTGCTGCCCTGCGTAACGGTTTTTGTTATCTGTCCCTTTTGCGGATAGATGCCCAGGTTTTTATAGGTTTCGTGTTTGTTTGTTGCCGGTAACGAACCAAGATAAGTTTCAACAAACGGCATAATTTCATCAACCGTAAATGAGCCTGTAAACGTAAATGTGAACCCGCTGGCATCAGCAAACCTGTCCTTGTAAAAATTATAGGCTTTATCCAAACTTGCATTGTTCAATTTATCAACGGGTAGGGCCATTTTGCGGGGGC
>JAICMD010000008.1 GCA_025929405.1 Mucilaginibacter sp.
AAACGCCGCCCGTTCAGCTTACCGGCGACCAATTGCTGGATACGCTGCGCAAGCAAGAGGAAGGTCGCCACGATTCGGTTGAATTTAGCTCGAAAATGATACAGGTAACCAACGAGCGGCTATTAAATGATAGTACGCAGGTATTTCCGCTGGATACAGGGTTAACCAATTTTGAAAATTACAACCCTTTGTATCAGCCGCGTACACCTAAAATTAGTTTAGGCGGTACAGGCTTTGCGGCGCGTAGCCTACTATTTGAACCATCCCGAACAATTGGCTTTGATGTGGGCCTGCACGCGCTTGATGTTTACCTGCTAACTCCGCAGGATATACAGTATTACCGCGCACGTGTACCAATTACCATACTATCGTTGGTAACCGGCGGCAAAACCGAGCAAATATTTAAAGTAATACATACTCAAAATATAAAGCCCAACTGGAATGTTGGCTTTAACCTTAATTTTGTAGGATCAAAAGGGTTTTATAGTTATAGTATTTTGGGGCAAAATGTAAGCCAGTTAAATGCAGCCATTTTTACCTGGTACGAATCAAAAAACAAGCGTTACAATTTATTAGCCAACCTGAATTTTAACAATTTAAAATCGCCCGAAACAGGGTCGATATTAAAAGATACCATATTTACGGGCAAGCCATCAATTGATAAATCTACCGAGGCTGTAAGGCTGCCCTATACTTACGAAAACTGGAAAACAAGCGGCTTTTACATTAAGCAGTTTTATTACATAGGCCGTATTGACACCCTGGTGCAAAAAAATACCGCTAATATTTTGCCCACCCAACGCGTGGCTTATACGCTGAATTATAATGTGCAGAAATATCATTTTATCCAAAATGACCTGGATACTTACGGCGTTTTCCCCGACTATTATTTTGGTGTAAACCGATCGCGAGATTCATTAACTGTACATCATATACAAAACGATTTTTCGTACAGTTTTTACCTGCGCGGCAAATCAAACCAGTTTGTAAAAAATGAGTTTAAGCTTGATCTTGGCCTTACACACGACCTTTACACCTACTCGCAGTATGTAAGTGATACCACTATTAACCAGGGAGGCGCCAGGGTAGTACAAATGGACCAAAAGCAGGGTACAACCTTTCAAAACATAACGCTTAAAGCTAAGTTTAGTTACCGCTTTAGCGACAGAGTTGCCCTTGAAGGCAATTTTAACCAGATTGCATTAGGACGCAACTTTGGCGACTTTTTGTATGATGCCAAACTGCTGCTGGCAGGCGGGCACAAGGCAGGTAAAATTATTTTAGGCGGATACGTGCAAAGCAGCTCGCCGGCACTGGTTTATACCAACTGGATATCCAACCATTACATATTTCATAACAACTTCGGGAACCAAAAAACCACCAGTGCATCCTTTAATTATATTAATGATGCGCTGCAGGTTGACCTGAAGGCCGAATACTTTTTAATAAGCGATTACCTGTACTTTGCATCGCCAACAGGTGGTAACGATGCTACCCCGCAGCAACTAAGCAACCCTATAAACCTGCTTAAATTTAGCCTGGGTAAAAATCTTACGTTTGGCAAATGGCACTTTGATAACTTTGTAGTTTACGAAAAAACCGATTATCAAAGCACCCTGCGCATACCCGAACTATATACTTATAGCAGTTTTTATTATAATACCTTTTTGTTTAATGTACTGCATACCACCTTAGGTACCAATGTAAGATTCAATACATCATACGTTGCACCATCATACGCTGTAGGTTTGGGGCAGTTTTATAATGGTGCAAATGTTACCTACTCGTCCTACCCCATTGCCAGTATATATATAAAAGCAACCCTGCAGCGCACCAATTTATTTGTAGGATATGATTATGTTAACCAGGGAATATTCAGTAAAGGATATTATACCGTTAACCGTTACCCGCAACAGGACAGGCAATTAAAATTTGGCGTAAGCTGGACGTTTTTTAATTGAGTTGGCAGTGTGCGGTTAGCAGTTTACACAGCTCAAAAAACACTGCTAACTACAAACTCAAAACTGCAAACTGACACCCTACGTTTTCTGATGCTTTTTCTTAGCCGCCGGGAACAATACATTATTTAGTATCAATCGGTAACCCGGAGAATTTGGATGCAGTTTCAAATCAGTTGGCGGATCATTAAGGCCATGCTGATAATCTTCGGGGTCATGGCCTCCGTAAAATGTCCATTGGCCCTTGCCGTATTCGCCGTGTATATAACGGGCCTCATTAGCCGACTTTTTTTCGCCCATTATGGTAACGCCGGGTTTAAGCTTACTTTCGTCAAAGGCAGTGGCCAGGCCCATAAAGCCTTTTATAACGTGGTCATGATCCTGGGTAAGCATGCTGGGTACCACATCATATTTAGCCGAAAAATCAAACAACGTAAAAAAATCAGTAGTTGGGTCGCGGCGGCCGCCACCACCAAAACCGCCCCGGCCACCCATGCGGCCCACGTCAATATCACTAAACTTTAACCCGTTGGAGTTACCAAGCGCAACGGTAAAATTTTGAAATGCCAGCGTTTGGGTAAAATCCAGCTTTGATTGTGCCTGCGGGTCGTAGCCATCACCGTCATACATCTCATCAACAATATCTGTATTGGCAGCAGCCAGTGCAATATCAAAGCTATCGGCACCCGAACACATGGCGAATAAAAAGCCCCCTGCTCCGGTAAAATCTCGTATTTTCTGCGCTACGGCCAGCTTCATTTTTGATACTTTTTTAAAACCAAGTTTGGCGGCGCGTGCTTCCTGTATCTCCCTGTCCTTTTGGTTCCATGAGCCTTGCATTTCGCTAAAGCCCCGGTTAAACTTGCTGTACTGACCAGTAAAATCCTCATGGTGCAGGTGCAGCCAATCGTATTTGGATAAATCGCCTTTTAATACCTCTTCATCATATATCATATCAAAAGGTATTTCGGCATAGTGCAGCACCAATACCACGGCATCTTCCAACGGGCCATTATCAGGCGGCGAGTAAACAGCCATGCGCGGGGCCTTTTCAAGCTTAACCACTTCCATATTAACAGATGGATCGCTTATTTCGGTAATTATCTGGGTGGCTTTGGCATCGGGTATTACCTCGTAGCTAACACCACGTATATTACATTCATCTTCCAGTTTTTTGCTGTAGGCGGTCATAAAACTGCCGCCGCGATAGTTTAACAGCCAATCTACCGTTTCGCCGTTTTTAAGCACCCAATAAGCAATACCATACGATTTTAAGTGATCTTTCTGTATCTCGTCCATAGGTATCAAAATAGATGATGCCCTGGTTAAAACAGGTAAAAGCAGAAAGGTAAAAGCTAAAAGGTATCTCGGGATGCTTCTCATTTTTAGCTGATTAATGATTGTATTAATAAAATTATGAAGTTTTATTTACAATATCTTATTGTAACAGAAATTATGTTTTCTGCTTCTTTTTCTTCGCTGCAGGGAACAAAACATTGTTCAATATCAGCCTGTAACCGGGCGAGTTGGGGTGTAATTTTAAATCCGTTGGGGGGTCGCTAACAGCATGTTGATAGTCTTCGGGATCGTGGCCGCCGTAAAACGTCCATTGGCCCTTGCCGTATTCGCCATGTATGTAGCGCGCCTCATTTTGGGTTTTCATTTCGCCCATAATAACTACACCGGGCTTTAATTTGCTTTCGTTATAAGCGGTGGTCAGCCCCATAAAACCTTTTATCACCTTATCGTGGTCTTGGGTTAGCATGCTGGGCACTACATCATACTTTGCCGAAAAATCAAACAACGTAAAAAAGTCCTTTGTTTTATCAACCTGGCGCACCGGCCCATCATCAATATCACTGAAAGAGTGCGAAAATGGGTCGCGGTCCAAAGTAAAGTTCTGAAACGCGAAGGTCTGGCTGAAATCAAGTTTTTGCTGCGCTTGCGGGTCTACGCCATCACCATCAAACATGGCCTCGCAAATATCGGTATTGACGGCGGCCAGGGCAATATCAAAGGTATCGGTACCCGAGCACATGGCAAATAAAAATCCGCCACCGGCAGTAAACTCGCGTATCTTTTGCACCACCGCAAGCTTCATTTTTGATACCTTTTTAAAACCAAGTTTGGCGGCTGTAGCTTCCTGCACTTTCTGATCTTCGCGGTACCATGCCTCATTACGGAAGTTGGCATAAAACTTACTGTACTGGCCCGTAAAATCTTCGTGGTGCATGTGCAGCCAATCATATTTTGGTAAAACCCCTGCTAATACCTCTTCATCATAAATTACATCAAAGGGTATTTCGGCATATTTTAAAACCAGTGTTACGGCATCGTCCCAGGGCAATTTATTTTTTGGCGAGTAAACCGCCATTTTAGGTACTTTTTCCAGCTTAACCACATCCATATTTACAGATGGATCGCTTATCTCGGTAATTATTGCCGCGGCTTTAGCATCGGCAATTACCTCGTAGCTTACACCGCGTATATTGCATTCGTCCTCAATTTGCTTGCTGTAGCCCATCATAAAACTGCCGCCCCGATAATTAAGCAGCCAGTTTACTTCAACCCCGTTCTTCAGCGTCCAGAAAGCTATGCCGTATGATTTTAAATGATCTTTTTGCGTCTCATCCATTGGCAATAAAATTGAGGCCGCGCGACTTAAAAAAGGCAAAAGGCTTAAAGCTAAAAGCAGAAAGGTAAAAGCATTGAACCGCTTTAGAAACAACTTCATCACTCAAAAATAACGAATTATTGTGTAACGTATTATTACTTTAAACGTAAACAGTAATAATATACCGTGCTTTAAGCTTTTAGCTTTAACGTTTCTGCTTTTTTACTACATTTGCAAACTTTAAAAACATACCATGAGCAAAGCAATCATTAAAACCGAAAAAGGTGATATGACCGTTGAGTTTTACGACAAAGATGCGCCAAATACGGTAGCAAACTTTAAAAAGCTCGCAAAATCAGGCTTTTACAACAACGTTATCTTTCATAGGGTTATACCAAACTTTGTAATACAGGGCGGCGACCCAACAGGTACCGGAGCCGGTGGCCCGGGCTATCATATTGATTGCGAGCTTACGGGTGATAACCAATACCATGACCGTGGTGTGCTTTCAATGGCGCATGCCGGCCGCAATACCGGCGGATCGCAATTCTTTATTTGCCACAGCCGTGATAATACTTCGCACCTTGACAGAAACCATACCTGCTTTGGCAAAGTAATTGAGAACGTTGACGTGGTTGACGATATACGCCAGGGCGATAAAATTTTAGGAATAGAAGTTATTGAAGATTAATTTTTAGAGATCAGTGGTTAGAGATCAGTGATTAGTTGTTCACTGAATACTAATCTCTAATCACTAATCACCAATCACTATTATTATGAATTTAAGCGGAATAGTAGCCGTATCGGGCAAACCGGGATTATGGAAAGCGTTGGCACAAAACAAAACAGGTTTTGTGTTAGAGAGCCTTGATGCGCAAAAAACCAAACTGATAGCCAACCTCTCAACAGCCAAATTAGCGGCGCTTGATGAGATAACTTTGTTTAGCTATGACGAGGATATTAAGCTAACGGATGTATTTGAGCGCATGAAAACAGCAACAAATATTCCTGATGCTAAAGCTGATGGAAAAGCATTGAGAACTTTTTTCAGGGAAGTTGCGCCCAATCATGACGAAGAAAAGGTTTATGCTTCTGACATGAAGAAGGTAATATCATGGTTCCAGATATTGAAGGATATGCCTTTATTTAACGAGGAACCTGCTGCTGCATCTACTGAAGAAGCCGCTGCCGAAAAACCGGCTGTAACAGCAGCAAAACCCGTTGCCGAGAAACCAAAGCCTAAAGCTGCGGTACAAAAGAAAGCCCCGGCAGCGCCAAAGGCACCAAAGGTTAATACACCTAAAAATCCGTCAAGAGCGGGATAGGTGGTTGATGCGCAAATATGCAGATGTGCGTATGTGCAGATAAATTGAATTGATTATTTAATTTATAGATATAAAAAGGCGGATTACAGATAATGGAATCCGCTTTTTTTATTTTATCACCACATCAAACATCAATAACCTACCAGGCATTTGCACATCTGCATATTTGCACATCTGCATATTTGCACATCCGCACATCCATTAACAGCATTCCTGCTGCTTACATTTCTCATCGGCAAATTCAGGTTCAAAGGTGCTGTGGTTTATATCCAGGTGCTGCAGGCGATGGCGCAGATCCTTTTTGATATCATCAAACAATTCCAAACTTTCAGGAGCGATAACCAGATGGGCGGTAAGGGCGTTCTCGGTAGTGCTTAATGCCCAAACGTGCATGTGGTGCACATCAACAACGCCTTTGGTTTTAAGCAGTTCAGCCTTAATGTCTTCCAGCTTCATTTCTTTAGGTACGCCGTCCATTTCCAGGCGCAGGCTGTCTTTAAGCAGGCTCCAGGTGCCCTGCAATATAACAATAGCTATAACAATACTTACGGCACTGTCTATCCAGTACAAATGCGTAAAATAAATGATTATGCCCGAAACAACCACTCCTGCCGATACAATGGCATCCATGGCCATGTGCAGATACGCGCCTTTAACATTCAGGTCGCCGTGCCTGTTTTTAGCAAAAAGCCATGCGGTAAAGGCATTAATTGCTATACCTGCAAAAGCCACCCAGGCCATTGTACCACCTTCTACCATTTGGGGATGCATAAAGCGTATTACAGCCTCGTAAACAATAAAACCTACTGATACAAACAGGATAACCGCGTTAAAAAAAGATACAATTATGGTTGAACGTTTGTAGCCGTAGGTGTATTCGCTGGTGGAACCTGCTTTGGTTAATTTAAAAGCCAGTAGTGCCAAAGCCAAACTGGCTACATCACTCAAATTATGCCCGGCATCGGTTAATAATGATAATGAATGCGTTATTAAACCGGCGACAACCTCCAGCACCACAAAAGCCGAATTAAGTATAATACCAACAATAAATGCCGTATTTAAATGATCAAGCCTGGGGGCATGATCGTGATGGTGATGATGATGAGAATGATCGTGACCGGCTGACATAGACGTAAAGCTAATTAATTAAAAATTGAAAATTATAACAGTCGAAGACCAAAATTGTGCCGATAATTATCCCACCAGCAAATTACAGCCACGTATATCCGCATTATCAAACCGGCCCAGAATCTCAAAACTGCCGTCATTATAAACTTTCCCCAAATCCTGCGTAGCAATGAACGAACAAGAGTTAATATTTGCCAGATCAATTACATTTACGCCGCCTGCCCTATCATCCAACAAACTCATGGGGTCGTTGGTATCGCGGGTGATGATGCGCATCCAGGGCGGGCAGTTAAAGATGCCATCGCCTTTTGAATAGGCTTGTGATAATAGTTCGGTCATGCCGTATTCCGAATGGATAGCATTAACTCCAAACCCTTTACATAAAGTTTGGTGCAGTTCCTCGCGTATCATTTCTTTGCGTCGTCCCTTCATGCCACCGGTTTCCATTACTATCAGTTCGGAGAAGTTAAAAGTGTATTGCTCAACAAAATCCAACAGGGCAAAAGTTACCCCTATCAGCAGCGTAGTTTTTTTAGCTTGCTGCTGTTTTTTAAGCTGATTAGCCAGTTCCTGATGATTATACAAAAAGAAACCGCTATCAGGATTGTTGGATTGCTGTATCAGATCGTTTGCCATATAAATAAGCGACGATCCTTCGCGCTCCAAGTATGATGGCAGCAAAGCCAATATGGTGTAATCCTTTATATCACCATAAAATAACCTGAAGGCATTACGAAAACTATCCTCGTACCAACTAACATCCGTAACTTGATGGCTGCTGGTTATCATGCCCGTAGTGCCCGAACTAGTAAACGTAACCTGCACCGCATCGGTACTGCTTAAAACATCGCGCGATTTAAAAAACTCAATAGGTAAAAAAGGGATTTGTTGTATCGATTTTACTTCAGCAGGATTAATGTTCAGTCCGCCAATAAAATCGTGGTAAACTGCGCAGTTTTGAGCCTGATGGTTAAAAACCTGCAATGCAGCGGCTTCAAATTTCTGGCTATTACTGATAGAAAATATTTGCTGTTTACCGGGTATGTTCATCGCCGGGCTATCCTTTTGTTTATACGTTGTATCAATCCCGGCCCTTCGTAAATAAAGCCGGTATATAGTTGCACAAGCGATGCGCCTGCATTTAGTTTTTTCAAAGCATCTTCAGCCGAATGTATGCCTCCTACCCCAATTATAGGGAAAGCGCCTTTTGATTTTTGGGCGATGTATTTGATAACTTCTGTCGACCGTTCGGTTAGCGGTTTGCCGCTTAGTCCGCCCGTCTCATTTTTTGCAGGCGAATTTAACCCTTCCCTGCTGATGGTTGTATTGGTAGCTATTAACCCCGCTATGCCGCTGCCTGTTACTATCTCTACAATATCATCCAACTGCTCATTGGTCAAATCGGGAGCTATTTTTAGTAAGATGGGCCTGCTTACACCATTTTTATTATTGCGCTGCTGCAGGGTATTCAGCAACTGCATTAAAGGCTCTTTTTCCTGTAATTCGCGCAGGCCGGGGGTATTGGGCGAGCTTACATTCACCACAAAATAATCAACCACATCAAACAGGCGGTCAAAGCATTTAATATAATCGCTTACGGCGTCTTCATTAGGTGTTACCTTATTTTTGCCGATGTTGCCGCCAATAATAACATCCTGCTGGACAGCCGACCGGTTTTTACGATAAGCCGCAATGCGCTGCGCCACCACATCAACCCCCAGATTATTAAAACCCATGCGGTTTATTAAGGCACCATCGGCAGGTAACCTAAACATGCGCGGCTTGGGGTTACCGGGCTGTGGTAATGGCGTTACCGTGCCTACCTCAATAAAGCCGAAACCCAGGTTGGCCATTTCGCTTATCATTTCGCCATTTTTATCAAAGCCCGCGGCAAGGCCAACGAGGTTTTTAAATTTCAGGCCAAATACTTCCCTTTCCAGTCCCTTATCCTTTACATCCCACAAAGCACGACTCAATGCCGCCCCGCCCGGAAACTTATTGAACCGTTTAAGGTTGCGGGTTACAAAATAATGCACCTTCTCCGGGTCGAACTGAAATAAAATGGGTTTGATAAGCTGATACATGCGGCAAAGTTAATTTTTTTTGGGTGATGGCGTTTGTATTTTTCACCCTTCTGGTCTGCCATTTGACTCGCCTGATCATTGCTTCGCTTGATCACCTCTCTCCGCCGGTGGCGCAAAGAGGGTTGGGGATTAAAAATTAATTTTTACTTTAGTTATATGCCTTCTATCATTGAATTATGTCGCGAACTAAGACAGCACCAAACCCCAGCCGAAAAACTTTTGTGGACTAATCTCAGAAATAGAAGTCTGTTCAATCATAAATTTTTAAGGCAATATCCTTTACACGCAGCTTCAACATTAGGCAGAAAACTATATTATATACCAGATTTTTATTGCGACAAAGCCAAATTAGTTATTGAAGCAGATGGCCCAATTCATTTGTTCAAAAAAGACTATGATAATAATCGCGATGATGTTTTAAAGTCGTTGGGGTTAAGAATTATTAGATTTAAAAATGATGAGATATTAAATAATATAGAAGCAGTATTAAACACAATCCAGGATCATCTTATATAAGAACTACCCTCTTTACGCCAAAGGCGAAGAGAGGGTCGACGAGCGCAGCAAGTCGGGGTGAGTCAACCGACATGCAAGTATTAATTAAGAATAATTATATTAGCCTACCACCAATTAAATGAATCATCAACTATGAACCAAAACAACAACCGCCGCAACTTTATTAAAACCGCATCAATAGGTGCGCTGTCAACCTTAACCATATCGCAAATTGCAGCATCGGCTTTTGCCGGAAGCAATGCGAAAGGCAAAAAGGTAACCATACAAAAAGGCGATATTATTTTATTACAGGGCGATTCGATTACGGATAGCGGCCGTAGCAAACAACGCCAGGAAGCCAATATGGCGCAATCATTGGGCAATGGTTATGCTTTAAATGTGGCAGGTACTTTATTATTAAAAAACCCTGAAAAAGACCTCAAAATACATAATCGCGGCATAAGCGGCAACAAAGTTTACCAGTTGGCTGAACGGTGGCAAGCGGATTGTATCGACATAAAACCATCGGTATTAAGCATCCACATAGGCGTTAATGATTTTTGGCATACGCTAACCAATGGCTACAAAGGCACCCTGCAAACTTATATTGACGATTACAAAAAACTGCTCGACTCCACCAAACGCCAGTTACCTGATGTCCGGCTGATCATCTGCGAACCTTATGCTGTTTTGGGCGTAAAATCAGTAGATAAAAACTGGTATCCTACTTTTGATCTTTTCCGCGAAGCGGCAAGCAATATTGCCGACGAGTACGATGCGCCATTTGTACCCTACCAGGCAGCTTTTGATAAAGCTATAAAACTGGCCCCACCCGCCTATTGGACGGTTGATGGCGTACACCCATCAGTAGCCGGCGCAGCATTAATGGCGCAAACGTGGCTGGAGGCGGTGAAGTATTGATAGTGATTAGTGATTGGTTAATTAGTGATTAGTTGATATATGGAGAATAAACCATTTCCCTTTAAGAAAATTCTCTGGGCTTTTGTTTTTTGTCTTACACCGATAACTTTATTGGGTAGTTTCTTATCTCTTATTAACATAATTCCTGTTATTTTTAATGGTACTCCCCGGTATGGTTTTGAAGGTTTTATTATTCCTATAGTATATCTTCCATTTATGATTTTTATATCTAGCGGAGGTATATGGACTATGTTAAACTTTGGAAATTGGTTACATAAGGAGTTTTTTAATTTAATTGGAAGAAAAACAACTGATCTCTAATCACTAATCTCTAACCACTGCTATCAAGTTCAAAAAAGACGATTAAGTCAGTTTTTTTGAGCTTTTTTTATTTTTTATTCTCAAAGTACGAAATTTAGTGTACTATTGTACGAAAATATTTGTACTTTGATTATGGAGCTTAAACCAACCGAAAGCGAACTGGAAGTTTTACAGGTAATGTGGGATAAAGAACCCTGCACCGTTCGCGATGTACATGATGAATTAGAAAAGACCAAAGATGGCGGTTATACCTCTACCTTAAAGCTAATGCAAATAATGCTTGATAAAGGTTTGGTGGCCCGCAGCACCAACTCCCGCTCGCATTTATACACAACCTTATTAAGCAGGGAACAAGCGCAGGAAAGCGCTTTAAATAAAATAGTCGATACCGTTTTTAAAGGCTCGGGCATGGATCTGATCATGAAAGCACTGGGTAAGCATGTGGCATCAAACAAAGAAATAGATGTAATTACCGAATACCTGCAGCAATTTAATAAAGATAAAAAATAAGGTTATGGGAAATCTGTTTTACAATATCAGTCAGGTTTTGGGTATTACCCTTATTAACTCATTATGGCAGGGGCTGTTGGTGTATCTGTTGGTTCGCCTATTTTTAATTGGGTTCCCATCGGCAAGTTCAAATAAAAAATACAATATATTGTATGCAGCCTTATCCATACTCGCCCTTTGGTTTGCTTATACATTTTATACCGAGGCGCAAAACTATAGCTGGGTTGCAAATGCAAATTTGCCATATACCCATTTAAATTATAATTATTTATTACCGCATAATTCTTCGGCGTCTGCACTGCGTACCACGCCGTCAAGTCAGTCTTTTTTTTATAATTACCGGCATGCCATGCAGGTTTATCTGCCCTATATATCCGCACTATACTTAATAAGTGTGGTTATCAATTTGGTTAGGCTGGCTATGGCTTGGCAAAATATACGCCATATTAAAAAACACACTACGGTTGCCGGTGCGTTACAACAACAGGTAAACAACCTTGCCGGGCAAATGGCTATTATTAAACGGGTAACGTTAAGCTTTAGCGACCTGGTTGATATGCCCTGTGCCATAGGTTATATAAAACCGATATTGCTTTTCCCGGTGAGTATTAGTACCCAACTCTCGGCTGATGAAATTGAAGTGATACTACTGCATGAGCTTGCCCACATAAAAAATAACGATTACTTGTTAAATCTTATACAGCAGGTTATGGCCCTGGTGCTCTTTTTTAATCCGTTTGCCCAGTTAATAGACCGTATGATTAACCGGGAGCGCGAAAACCGCTGTGATGATATTGTTTTAGAACTGGGAGGCGACCCACTAACCTATGCCGAAACACTGGTTAAATTAGAGAAAACCAGGCAAGGCAATTTGCGGCTGGCATTAGCAGCCACTGATAATAAATATCATTTATTTGCCCGCATACAACGAATTATGCAAACCCCAAAGCCGGTAGTAAACATTAAGCACCTGATATTGGCTATGATAATTTTTATTGGCAGCCTGGGCAGTATTGCCTGGTTGGACCCACAAATTAAAAATGGTAAAATAACCTCAGTACGCGGGGCAAAAGCTATTTCGCAATTGACGGCTGCGGTTAAACAAGTGATAGCGCATGACATACCACCACATGTAGCTGAAAAAGTTGAGCATGACGAAGGGCACACCAATAAAATAGACACTGTACAGATAGCTTCGTCAACTGTTAAAGACAGTATTAAGAAATATAATGAAAGAATTGTCTTGGTTGCTGAATATAAAAGGCTGTCAAATGAATTGCTAAATGACCATTATAATTTAGATCATTTACGTGAACAGCTGCAATTCCTTGCTGCAAAGAAAATATTGGATTCTGTTCGTGAAAATAAAGAAAAAGCGGCATTGACACCTGAGCTTAAGCAAGAAATAAAAGATAGAAATGACCTTTGGGATCAATATTTTATAAGCCCAGAAGTATTAAAGAAAAAAGCAGAACAGCAAAGACTATTACGTGCATACGGGGAAGAATTAAGGCGGCAGCCTGAATTTATCGCTTTCGAAAAAATATATGCAATAAAAAAGGATTCAGTACGCCAAAGAATCATGCAACTCAACGGTTTAACAGAAGACCAGCTTGCGCAGAATGAGGAATACATAAAGTGGATGAGGTTTTCTTCACTAGAAAGAAGCACATTAGCAATGAAATTAGCTGTCCTTCCTAAAATTAAATTACTCCTAGATTCAGCAGAGGCTGCCGGGAATGCCATGTATAGTGGGCCAGTATATGATGCTTTAAATAAAAAAACCCATGCAAGCAAAGCCCTAATGGAAGTTTCATCGCCTGCCGGTTTAGAAAAATATAAAGATGATTTTAAAGCATCTAGAGATAAGTTGGAAAACACTGCCGAGTGGAAGAAATATCAAGAGGATGGGAAAAGATATGACGAAATTGTACAAAAACTAAAGCAAACACGATGAAAAACCTAAACCTTATCACCTTATTTTCATTATTAAGCGTATTACATGTTAAAGCGCAGCAGTTTACCTTATCGGGCCAAATTACAGGCGAGCCTAAAGCTTACATATTTTTAAAATATGTAAATAATAAAGGTGAAACCGTTAAAGACAGTTGTTCTTTAAAAAATGGCCAGTTCAGCTTTAAAGGCAATATTAACGGGCCTACACATGCTTATTTTGCAGGCTTTGTTGGCGGGTTCAAAGTCAGGGATGACAGTGACCCTAATTCATCCGCAATTTTCTTAGAACCCGGAAATATAGTTGCTACCGGGGTATATGGTCATCTGAAAGAAATTAATGTTACCGGTTCAAAAGCGAATGATGAATCCATAGCAATAACAAAATTACCCCTGGCCCAGCAGATTGCCATTTCCAATTCTATCCCAAGCGCATTTATTTTTAATATTTTTAAATCAAGGCTACCGCTTGACTCGGTAGAACACTTGTATAAAAAACTTTCGCCTGCTGTTAAAGAGAGTAACTATGGGAAAGAAATTGAAGAATTCATCATAAAAATGAATGACGCCTCACCCGGAAAATTGGCGAAAATCTTTACTGCTAAGGACCTTAATGGTAAACCCATTAATCTTGCAGATTTTAAAGGACATATGGTACTGCTTGACTTTTGGGCTAGCTGGTGTGTGCCCTGCAGGGAAAGTACGCCACATTTAATAAAGCTATATAAAAAATATAAAACTGCCGGGCTTGAGGTAATAGCTGTGGCTGATGATGATAATGAAATTAAAAGCTGGAAAAAAGCCATCCAACAGGACAGATCATACGTTTGGCATAATGTACTGGCAGGGAATAAAGAAGACGCTCAGAAAAGTGAAACTAATATTAACTACAAATACAGCATCCATAGTATACCAACAAAAATTTTGATAGATAAAAATGGGATTATTATTGGCAGATATACGGGCACAGATGAAACCGGAGCTTTAGATAAAAAACTAGCTGATGTGTTTGGTAATAGAGATTAGTGATTAGTTGAATGCCGCCAAATACAACTAATCTCCAATCACCAAACACTAATCTCTATTTTAAGGCTTCGCCTTAAAATAGTATCTTTGCACCCAAATGATTGCTATTAATAACCTTACGTTCGAGATAGGTGCGCGGGCGTTGTATGATGAAGCCAACTGGCATATTAAACCCGGAGAAAAAATTGGCCTGATAGGCGCCAACGGAACCGGAAAAACCACCCTCCTTAAAATTATTACCGGCGAGTATACCCCAACATCGGGCACCGTATCAATGGCTAAGGATTTGACTATGGGTTACCTTAACCAGGATTTATTGTCCTACTCGTCCGACAAAAATATTGTACATGTGGCTATGGAGGCCTTTGAACGCCAAAACCAGTTGCATGACGAGATTGAGGTATTACTTAAAAAAATAGAGACAGAATATACCGAGGATCTTTTAAACAAACTAAGCGACAAGCAGCATGAGTTTGAACTGCTTGACGGTTATAACATTGAATACAAGGCTCACGAAATTTTAGCGGGTTTAGGTTTTAGCGAAGCTGATTGCCAGCGAAAGCTAAGCACCTTTTCGGGCGGGTGGCGCATGCGCGTGATGCTGGCTAAAATTCTTTTACAGGCTCCTGATATTTTATTGCTGGATGAGCCTACCAACCACCTTGATTTACCATCAATACAATGGCTGGAAGATTATCTGAAAGCTTTTGAGGGCGCTATTGTTATCGTATCGCACGACAGGTGGTTTTTGGATAAGGTGATAAACCGCACGGTTGAATCGCGCAAAGGCAAGCTGACTGTTTACGCGGGCAACTATACTTTTTATTTAGAGGAAAAAGCGTTGCGTGAAGAGATACAGCGCGGCGAATTTAAAAACCAGCAATCAAAAATACGCCAGGAAGAACGTTTGATTGAACGTTTCCGCGCCAAGGCATCCAAAGCAAAAATGGCGCAGTCGCGCATTAAAATGCTGGATAAAATGGAGCGTGTGGACGATGTGGATGATGATAACCCCGAGGTTAATTTCAGCTTTAAATTTAGCAGGCAATCGGGCAGGCACGTAGTAACTTTGGAGGATGTAAGCAAAAGTTACCCTACTATTGATATTTTAGACCATGCCGAGGCCGTAATTGAAAAAGGCGATAAAATAGCCCTGATAGGTGCCAACGGTAAAGGTAAATCAACGCTGTTACGTATTGTGGCCGGTGCCGATAAAGAATATACCGGAAAATGCCAAACGGGCCATAACGTTACACAAACCTTCTTCGCGCAGCATCAACTGGAATCGCTTCATCTTGAAAATCAAATTTTACAGGAACTGCAATCATTTGCCCCAAAACATACCGATACCGAGTTACGCTCGATATTGGGTTCGTTTTTGTTTACCGGAGATGATGTGTTTAAAAAGATAAAGGTGCTGTCGGGTGGCGAAAAATCACGTGTGGCATTGGCAAAAGCGCTTACTGCGGATGCCAACTTCCTGATACTGGATGAGCCTACCAACCACCTGGATATGGCATCAGTAAACATATTGATACAGGCACTGCAGCAGTATGAAGGCACTATCATTGTGGTATCGCACGACAGGTACTTCCTGGATAATGTGGCCAACAAGATATGGTTTATTGAGGACCAAAAAATAAAGGTTTACCCTGGTACCTACGTGGAATATGAGGAATGGAACGCTAAACGGAAGTTAAACCCTAAAATAGCCGCACCTCAACCTAAAAAAGAAGAGAAAAAACCTGAACCCGTTAAAAATGATGGTGACAATAAACATCAGCAATTAAAAAAGTTAAACCAGGAACTTGCTAAACTGGAAGAACAGGCGGCTGTGATTGAAGGCGAAATAAAAAACCTGAACGAACTACTTGCGGATAAAACCATTTACAACGATAGCGCCAACTTAAAAAAAACCAAGATCGCGTACAACGATAAACAGGCCGAACTTAGGGAAGTTCAGGAGAAATGGGAAGCACTGGCCGAGCAGATCATGGAGTTGGAGGCATAATAAAATAAGCAACTTGTCATTCTGAGCGAAGCGAAGAATCTGCCCGTCGTACTGGTCGCTTTTATAAGATTCTTCGCTTCGCTCAGAATGACAATAGTTTATTAGTAAGTGTGTTTTAAGTATCATTGTATTATGAAAAAGTGCGTCTGTATTATTTTGATCTTATTAGTGGCAAACAGCTTCGCCCAAACACCTCACGATAACAACGTGTTTAATCCTGCCATTAAAAGTGTAGAGTTTTATAATACGGCTAAGGTTGCATCATTCCCGGCAATAGCGCTTAATACCAATGAGCAGGTATTGCTTGGGTTTGACGATCTGCGCGGCGGTAACCGTAATTATTATTATTCCATTGAGCATTGCGATAGTAAGTGGAATTCATCCAATATATCCCCTGCTGAATACCTGCAGGGCTTTACAGAGGACCAGATAACTGATTACAGCTACTCAACCAATACCAAACAGAAGTACACGCATTACGAAATTAAATTACCTAATGCCAACATCGCCCCTAAAATAGCTGGAAACTATATCTTAAAGGTATATGAAAGCGGCAATCAGCAAAACCCTATACTTACCCGCAGGTTATATATTGTTGGCACCAAAGGATCATTAGCAGGCGAAATTGTACCGACTAATAATCCGTTATTAAGGCAAACCAACCAAAAGATAAATTTTCAATTGGACCTTGGCGGGCTATTCGTGCAAAATCCAAATAATGATGTAAAAGTATTAATAATGCAAAACGGGCGCAGCGAAACCGGGCAATGGACTACCCAGCCGGCATCAATCAGAGGCTCGCAACTGGTTTATAATGATGCTTACACCAATGATTTTCCGGGG
Organism: Mucilaginibacter sp.; assembly: GCA_025929405.1. Taxonomy (GTDB): domain Bacteria; phylum Bacteroidota; class Bacteroidia; order Sphingobacteriales; family Sphingobacteriaceae; genus Mucilaginibacter. The sequence goes on from JAICMD010000008.1 coordinate 17,190, forward strand.
CGAAATGAGTTCAGGCATTTTGATACGCGGTCGTTAAAATTAAACTCCGACCGTATTGGTCATATTTATCACGACACCTCGTACACCGTAATGCTGCTGGGCGACCCAAGCCGCAATGTGCCCAATTATTCGTTTTTATATGATAATGATGGCAACTTTTTTATTTTGAACCAGGATGGTTACGACCCCAAGCGCGATGCCGATTACGCCCATGTATATTTTAGCCTGGCTGCCAACAAAACACAGCAGGATGGCGATGTTTATATCGTGGGTCGATTTAACGATTTTAAAATTGATGATCGCAGCAAGCTGGATTACGAACCTACAAAGGGCCGCTTTTATACCGACCTGTTTTTAAAGCAGGGTGTTTACGATTACCAATACGTTTGGGTGGGGCACGACAAAAAGCCCGATGATATTATGCTGGAGGGCAACCATTTTGAAACCGAAAACGAATACCAGATATTGGTTTACTACCGTCCGGCCAGTGCCCGCTGGGAAGAGTTAATAGGCTACCAACTGCTAAGCAATAAAAAGTAAATTTACAGTGTGAAACAACCCGGCTCTGTTGACTATACCAAATGGCTGTACCTGTTTACGGGTATTGCGGTTGCTATAAACTTTACAGGTTTGTTTATCCCTATAATGGGGCCTGATGCTACCCTGTATGCCACCATCGCCAAAACAATGGTACAGCGTAATGATTATACCAACCTGTTTGCCTACGGTACCGATTGGCTGGATAAACCACACTTTCCGTTTTGGGTAACGGCGCTAGCATTTAAATTATTCGGTTTTACTACCTGGGCCTATAAGTTACCCGGCATTTTGTTTATGCTAATGGGTGCCTGGTACACTTACCTGTTCGGCAAAGCCCTATACAATAAACAAATTGCCTTATGGGCAGTGCTGATATTATTAACCGCACAGCATATCATCCTGTCGAACAACGATGTACGTGCCGAACCTTACTTAACCGGGCTGATCATTGCATCAGTATATCATTTTTATAAAAGTTATACGCCCAATAATTTCTGGCATTTGCTGGCCGGGTGCATATTTGCTGCCTGCGCCATCATGACCAAGGGCATGTTTGCATTAATACCCATTGCAGGGGCAATTGCCGGGCATTTTATCATCACCAAACAATGGCAGCAACTATTTCAATGGCGATGGCTCATAGCGGCTGTACTGATACTTATTTTTATTCTGCCAGAGCTATATTGTCTTCGCCAACAATTTGATTTGCATCCTGAAAAATTAGTATTTGGCACCCATGGTGTATCGGGCATTAAATTCTTTTTTTGGGATAGCCAGTTTGGCCGCTTTTTTAATACCGGACCTATCAAGGGTCATGGCGACCCGTCCTTTTTTATCCATACCACCTTATGGGCATTTTTACCGTGGTCGTTATTGCTGTTTGTAGCTATCTTTCAATTTATTAAACATGGAGCGAAGTCTGCAACGAAATACGAATGGTATTGCATCAGCGGTTCGTTATTAACCTTTCTGGTATTTTCGGCATCTAAGTTTCAGTTGCCGCATTACTTAAATATTGTGTTCCCGTTTTTTGCTATCATAACTGCGCAATATCTGGCTACAATAAAAAATAGCATTAAGGCAATATGGATTACACAACTTATTGTTATGGCACTTATGCTATTGGCGATTGCTGCTTTAAACTACTTTTTTAACCCGGACATATTTACTGCTGCAACGAAAATTTGGATGACCCTGCTTTCTGCGGCATTGCTGTTTTTACCCTATAGGATTAGTAAGAACGCCATCCAACAAATCATCTTCCAAACCTTGCTTACCTCGTTTATTGTGAATGTATACCTCAACGGGGTTTTCTATCCAAACCTGTCAAAGTATCAAGCAGGAAGCGAAGCAGCGCAATGGATCAACCAGAACAATTCTCAACATTATCCGGTGGCACAAATAGACGACTACTACCCTACTGCTATGGAGTTTTACAGCATCTCTCCCGTGATAAATTTAAGTGCCGATGGTAAGGGGGCAGTTCCTCATAGCCAATTCATTTTATATGCGCCGTCAACTATCATCAACAATTTAAAAGCAACAGGCTGGCAAATACAACCGCTAAAAACGTTTAAGCGGTATTGGGTGAGCCGTTTAAAACCCGCCTTTTTAAATTATAACACCAGGGAAACAGAATTGAGTGAGGCTGAGGTGGTTTTGGTAGAGCATTAACTGCTATTTACTCACCTCGGTCTGCGCTACGCTGAACCGCCTTCTCTTCCGCAAGCGGTAAAGAGGTTTTTGTATGAACTATTACAGCCCTCTTTCCGCCAAAGGCGAAGAGAGGGCCGACGATCCCGATGTATATCGGGAGATGTCGGGGTGAGTAAATTGCCCGCTAATTTTAAATAAAACCCTACTTTTGCCCCCAATGAGTACTACACTAAAAAACAAATACGACAGCATAATTTTTGACCTGGATGGCACCCTTTGGGATAGCACCGGTAATGTAGCCAAAGCCTGGCAAAAGGCTAAAGAAGAAGTTGATTATGTGCGGGATGATTTTACCCGCGACACTGTACGCTCGATAACCGGGATGACGTATAAGGCCATTTTTGAAAAGCTGCTACCATATCTTACCGAAGAAAGACGTGAAGCTTTTAAAGCCATCGCTGCCCGATACGAACTGGAAACGCTGCACACTGTAGGCGGCGAACTATATCCCGAACTGGAAGATACGCTTAAATATCTATCACAAAAATATAAGCTATACATAGTAAGCAACTGCCAAAGCGGTTACATCGAAGTGTTTTTTAAAACCAGCGGGCTGGAACATTATTTTGGCGGACACCAATGCTATGGCACCAAGAATTTGCCTAAGGCTGATAATATACGCGATATTGTGAATGACCATAACCTGCAGGCACCTGTTTATGTAGGCGATACCATGGGCGACTATAACGCCGCTACCGAAGCAGGGGTACCCTTTATTTTTGCGGCTTATGGTTTTGGTGTGGTTGATAAAGATCAGATAGCCACTTTAAATCAGTTTAGCGAGTTGAGGGAATTGTTGTAAACATTTCTTCGCTATTGATAGTTTTAAATATGGCCCGTGCGATTCCCCTCCCAACGGGAGGGTGCAGGGAGGGGTTACCGGCTACTTACCCCTTCCTTCCCCGAGGAAGGAATCGCATGACCCAACCCTCTTTACTGCTTGCAGAAGAGAGGGTCGACGATCCCGATAACTATCAGGAGATGTCGGGGTGAGTTAACAAAGCGATACATATTACACCATGAAAATATCCAAATACCTGCACTCCTGCCTTGTTTTTGAGCAGGATGACTATAAGCTGCTGATTGATCCCGGCAATTTTACTTTTGCAGAAGGCCTGATAAAGCCCCAACAGTTTGCTGATGTAAACAGCATCATCATTACCCATATTCATCCTGACCATTTGGATATTGAAAACCTGGCACTGATAGTAAAATTAAGCGGCGCACCCGTATTAGCCAATAAGCAGGTGGGCGAAAAATTAACAGCAGCAAACATTCCATTTGAATTATTATGTAATGGCAAACAGTTTTTAGGGCCTTTTAAACTGGAAGTATTTACAGTTACCCATGAATTGATACTGGATAACCCATTGCCGCAGATGACGGGTTTATTAATAAACGATAAGGTATTGCATCCGGTTGATTCGATGGCGGACGACCTGTTAAAATACAAAGGCGTTGAGTTATTAATTATGGTTACTATGGCCCCCTTTGCCAACGAGCCTCGCATCGCCGCCTTTGCCGATAAGCTGCAACCCAAACAAATCCTGCCGGTACATGATGGCTACGCAAAAGAATTCTTTATTAAACAACGCTATGATGCGTACACCAAACATTTTGATAAGTTGGGCATTAAATTCCATTATATATACCAGCCGGGCGATAGCATAAGTATTTAAGGCTGCTTATACTTACTTATTCGTCAGATTATAATTAGAGAAGGATTAGAAGCACCTGTGGTTATACTTGTTTCCGGTATAAAAATTATAATTTTGTCGCATATTTCTGTTTAATGTTCAACCTGATTACCAAGTCAACTCTTTTAGTTGTTTTTTGTATAATTCTTATTCAGCCGTTGCGGGCACAGCAAAAACTGTTAAGCTTAAAAGATGCCGAACAAATTGCGCTGGATAATTATGCCGGCATAAAAGCCAAAGCCAGCCAGCTAAATGCGTCAAAAGCTTATTTAAAAGAAACGCGCACGGAGGCGCTGCCCGATCTTAATATATCTGCCCAACAGGATTACGGCACTATAAACGGGCAAAACGGCCCGCTGTTTGGTTACCATGGTTTGGCCGTTGCCTCGTCAGGCCCGGCATTAAATAATCAGAACTGGAACGCCGGTTTCGGCTCATTATATGTAAGTAATATTAACTGGGACTTTTTCGCCTTCGGCAAAACAAAAGAAAGGGTTAAAGTACAAGGGACGGTAGTGCAGCGGGATGAGAGCGACCTTGCGCAGGAACGCTTTCAGCATCAGGTAAGGGTGGCAAGCGCCTATTTAAACCTGCTGGTTGCACAGCAATTAAGCAAGGCCCAACTGGATAACCTTAACCGCGCTATCGAAATACAAAAAGTGGTAATAGCACGTGTAACTAACGGCCTTAATGCCGGGGTCGACTCGTCATTAGCCAATGCACAGGTATCAAGCGCAAAAATAGCTTATACCAACGCCCAGCAAACCGTGCAGGAGCAAAATACCCTGCTGGCGCAATATCTTGGCACTACCTCGCAGGATTTTTTGCTGGATAGCGCCTTTATTACTAAAGCGCCGGTAATAGCAGCCGATACAGCCAATATTAATAACCATCCATTGCTTAACTATTACCGTTACCGCATTGGCGTAAGCGATGAGCAAGCTAAGTATTATCAAACCTTTAGTTACCCTACATTCAGTTTATTTGGGGTATATCAGGGCCGTGGGTCGGGTTTTAAGGCTGATTATGCTACCAACCTGAATGATTTTTCGTCGGCTTACGGAGCCGGGGCCACTCCTACACGCTACAACTATTTATTAGGCGTAGCATTTATATGGAACCTGACCAATCCGTTCAGAGTAAAGTACCAGGTACAATCACAAAAATTTATATCTGATCAATATAAAAATGAGTACGAACTGGTGAACCAGCAATTGCACGATCAGCAAATATTAGCCGAAACCCGTATAACCAATGCCCTTAAAAACTACCGGGAAGCACCAGTGCAGGTTAAGGCTGCGCATGATGCTTATATACAAAAATCGGCTTTATACAGTAATGGTCTATCAAACATAGTTGACCTTACCCAGGCATTATATACCGTTAACCGCGCCGATATTGACCGCGATATTACCTTAAATAATTTGTGGCAGGCCATATTATCAAAAGCAGCAGCTACCGGCGATTTTGGCATATTTATAAATAATTTTTAACCAATGGGACTTATAAAAGGCGCGCTCAGAAAACCAATAACCGTACTGGTTATCGTCGCGGGCTTATTTTTTTTCGGCATCAGCGCCATACGCACTATCAAGATCGATATATTCCCCGATCTTAACCTGCCTGTAATTTATATTTCGCACCCTTATGGCGGCTATACCCCATCGCAAATGGAATCGTACTTCGGTAAGCAGTACGTTAACTTATTGCTGTATGTAGGCGGTGTAAAAAGCATCGAAACAAAAAACATAACCGGCTTAACCCTTATTAAGCTTACCTTTTACGAAGGTACCAATATGGCGCAAGCCGCTGCCGAGGTTACTGCCTATACTAACCGGGCGCAGGCATCGTTCCCGCCCGGTTCGCAGCCGCCTTTTATTCTGCGGTTTGATGCATCTACCCTTCCTGTGGGTCAGTTGGTGCTAACTAGTCCTACCAAAACCAACAACCAGTTGCTTGATCTGGCCAACGTTTATATACGGTCGTCATTCACTTCCATACCGGGTTTGGTTGCCCCTGCACCATTTGGGGGCAATGTGCGTACTATTTTAATTAAGGTTGACCCACAATTATTGCGCGCACATAATCTTACACCCGACCAGATAGTTACCGCCTTGCGCGATAATAACCAAAATACCCCGGCAGGCAACGTACGTATTGGCGATTATAATTACCTGGCCCCTGCCAATACCAGTTTAAAGCAGGTAAAGGATTTTGGCGATATTGCCCTGTACAAAAATGGCATACAAACTGTTTTTTTGCGCGATGTAGCCACAGTTGAAGACGGCGCTGATATTACCACCAGCTATGCGCTGGTAAATGGCAAACGCTCGGTTTACCTGCCCGTAACCAAATCAGCCGATGCATCAACCTGGGATGTGGTACAGGCGTTGAAAAAGAATATCCCGCGCTTTCAATCGCTGCTGCCCGAGGATGTTAAGCTTACTTATGTTTTTGACCAATCGGTTTATGTAATAAACTCCGTAAAAAGTTTGGCCAAAGAAGGCGCTATAGGTGCCGTGCTTACCGGCTTAATGGTATTGCTGTTTTTAGGCGACAGGCGCGGTGCACTCATAGTAATATTAACCATCCCTACATCTATCATAGCAGGTATATTTTTCCTGTCGCTGTTTCATCAAACCATCAATATCATGACGCTTAGCGGTTTGGCGCTGGCTATAGGTATTTTGGTGGATGAGTCAACCGTAACCATCGAGAACATACACCAGCATTTTGATATGGGCAAACCCAAGGCCCTGGCTATTTGGGATGCCTGTAAAGAAATTGCCTTCCCCAAGCTGCTTATCCTGTTTTGCATCCTTGCCGTATTTGCCCCTGCACTTACCATGAAGGGCATACCGGGCGCGCTGTTTTTGCCTTTGGCGATGGCTATTGGTTTCTCCATGATAACATCCTACCTGCTGGCCCAAACCTTTGTGCCGGTTATGGCCAACTGGATAATGAAGAACGATCATGAAGACAAAAGCCACGCCGATGGTTTTGCTTTGGAGGACGAAGGCGAGAGTTGGGAGCAAAAAGAACTCGCCATAAAAAATGCTACACAAACAAAAGGCAAAAAGCTTACAAGGTTTGATAAATTCAGGGTGCGCTTTCTGGCATTGATAGACCGCATGATGCCAAACCGCAAGGTTATTGTTATTGTATATGCCGTAGCAGGTTGCGCATTGGCGTTTTTATTGTTTACTCTGATAGGGCATGACGTATTGCCCAAAGTAAACTCGGGCACATTTCAGGTACGGTTACGCGCTGCTGATGGTACACGGCTGGAGCGTACCGAGGCCATCACCATAAAAGCTACCGATATATTAAATAAACTGGTAGGTAAGCAAAATATAACCATCACCTCGGCATTTGTGGGTCAGCACCCGGGCCAGTTTTCCACCAGCCCTATTTACCTGTTCATGGCCGGTCCGCAGGAGGCCGTAATACAAGTAAACTTAAAGGAGGATTATAAAGAAGATCTAGATGATTTGAAAGAACGTTTCAGAAAAGAGATGAGGAAAGAACTTCCCGGCGTAATGCTATCGTTTGAGCCTATTGAACTTACCGATAAAATATTGAGCCAAGGATCGCCAACGCCTGTTGAAGTGGCTATATCTGGCAAAAACAAAAAACAAAATATTGAGTACGCTTTTAAGGTGCTGGACCAGCTTAAAAAAATACCTTACCTGCGCGATGTGCAGATTGGGCAATCATTTAAGTACCCATCCTTAAATGTTAATATCGACAGGCAGCGCGCCGCACAGTTAGGCGTTAGTTTAAATGATGTTTCGCGTTCGCTGGTGGCATCTACCTCATCATCCCGCTATACCGAAAAAAACGTTTGGCTCGACGAAAAAGTTGGCCTTAGCTATGCCGTACAGGTACAGATACCTGAATACCAGATGGCCAGTGTAAATGATATGAAGCAAATACCGGTACTGGCCAACCAGTCAAGACCGGTATTGGGCGACGTGGCTGATATAACCACAGGCACCACCTATGGCGAAAATGACGACATTGGCGCTATACCAATGCTATCAGTTACTGCCAGCATTAATCATAAGGATTTGGGCACGGCAACCAACGATGTAAAAAAAGCCATCAGTAATTTAGGTAAACTGCCCCGCGGCCTTACCATTGAACAGCGCGGCATGAGCGTTACCCTTACCGATACTTTAGATAGCCTGCAAAACGGTTTATTGGTAGCTATAATTGTGATATTTTTAATGCTGGCCGCTAACTTTCAGTCGTTTAAAATGTCGTTTGTAGTATTATCAACTGTGCCTGCCGTGTTATTCGGTTCATTGCTACTGGTAAAACTTACCGGGGCCACGTTAAACCTGCAATCGTATATGGGCATGATCATGTCGGTAGGTGTATCTATATCCAATGCGGTATTATTGATAACTAACGCCGAAGAGTTGCGCAAGCATAACGGCGATGCTTTAAAATCGGCCCGCGAGGCTGTAGCGCTACGTTTGCGCCCGGTGTTAATGACCAGCTTGGCCATGGTTGCGGGTATGATACCTATGGCGCTTGGCCTGGGCGAGGGTGGCGACCAAAGCTCGCCGCTGGGCCGGGCAGTAATTGGCGGCTTATTGGCCTCAACATTTGCGGCATTGCTTATATTGCCATTAATTTTTGCCTGGGTACAAGGCAATACAACTACACAATCTGTTTCCCTTGACCCTGAAGATAAAGAAAGTAAATTCTACGTTCCATTGCACCATCATGAACATAAAAATTAAACCTATCCATATTTTAGCTTTAGCTGTTATCAGCGTTAGTTTACTGGCGTCATGCAATGGCGGCAAAAAAGAAGACTCAGAACAACAGGATACTACCACTGCAGTGCTTGCAGTACCTACTGTTGAGGTTGAACGCGGTATGCTAAGTTCATCTATAGCTATCCCCGGCGAATTGCTGCCTTACCAGCAGGTTGATCTTTATGCCAAAATAAACAGCTACGTTAAAAAGCTTTATGTTGATATTGGCTCGCAGGTACATGCGGGGCAAATTCTGGCAACTTTAGAGGCTCCTGAAATCAATTCGCAGCTTGCAGGCGCACAATCAAAAATTAAACAGCAGGAAGCTATATATTATGCCAGCAAAGCAACTTACGACAGGATATTAAACACCAGCAAAACACCCGGCACTATATCGCAAAATGACCTGGAACAGGCCGAAGCACGCAAAAATGCGGATATGGCTAATGTGGAGGCCGCCAAATCAGCCTATAAAGAAATTGCTTCAAACATAGGTTATCTGGAAATACGCGCACCGTTTGACGGGGTAATTACCAACCGTAACATTAACCTGGGCGCTTATGTAGGTCCCGGCGGTAAAAACGCCGACCCTTTGTTTGTATTGCAAGATCAGGATCGCCTGCGTTTAGTAGTATCGGTACCCGAAAACTATACCGGCGCATTGAGCCATAAAAGTGAGGTAAGCTTTACTGTGCGTGAGTTACCCGGCCAAACCTTTAAAGCCAAAATAAGCAGACTGGCGGGTGCGCTGGATGATAAACTACGCTCGGAACGATTGGAGATGGATGTTTACAATACTACCAAAAAGCTGCTGCCCCACATGTATGCTGATGTACAGGTGCCGCTGCCATCAAACGACAGCACCTATATTGTGCCTAAAACTGCGGTAGTTACCTCAACCGAAAAGGTTTTTGTAGTAAAAATTGTAAACCACCATGCCCAATGGGTTGATGTGCAAAAAGGCATGCAGGCTGGCGACAAGATGGAAGTGTTTGGCAAACTAAAAGCCGGCGACAAAGTAGCCAAAGCAGCCACCGACGAAATAAGGGATGGGCAGGAGGTGAAAGATTAGTTAATCAGTGATTAGTGATTGGTTGCTTTTTAAAGGTTGGTGATGGAAGATTGGTTGTACTTTTTGGCGTCTAATAGTGGTTTCTGTGCAATCCCAAAATCAATCAAATCTGTGATTTCTGAATTTAGTGATCAAGTTTCTCTAACAGCGTAGTACCTATATCATCAGTACTCTCAACCGAATTTGACAGAATAATAACCGCGAAATTTTTAGCTGCATCAAAAGCTATATAACTGCTGCTGCCGCCGGTTCCGCCATTATGAAAATAGTATTCTTTATGATTAACAGTGATAATGTGCCAGCCTAAACCAATTTTAATATCATCATTTTTAAAAGTAATCTGATGAGTCAGGTTAATGGCTTTATAAACGGGCGACGTCGCTTTGGTATTCATATTGGCTGCGGTATATAAAACCAGGTCGTTCATCGTTGATTTTAACGAACCGATGGCCGCCATTGCATCAAAATCCCAGGCGGGGGTTTCTTTGCCATCCTCATCATAAACTGTAACAAACCGCGATGCTAACATAGGGTATAAATGCTGCACAGTAGTTTTCATGCCTAATGGCTGGGTAATAATTTCGCTTACCATTTGTTCAAAGGGCTTGCCACTTATTTTTTCCAAAATAATTCCCAGCAAACCAACACCCAAGTTTGAATAAAGGTACTTTTCGCCGGGCTGGCTTTTCAATGTACAGGTTTGTAAATAATCAAATAGCAGTTGCTTGTTATAGTTTTTATAGGGATTATCGCTATAGTAAGGACGCTGTAAATCAAAATTAGCGGGCAGGCCCGGCAAGCCTGAGGTATGGTTACTTAAATTTACCAGTTTAATATCCTTTAAAGCCGGATTGGCTGCAACAGCTACAGGAAGAAATTTGGTAATAGGATCATTCAGACTAACCTTTCCGGCATTAACATAATAAGCCAATAAAGTGCCTGTAAATGTTTTAGTGATGGAGCCTAACTCAAAAATAGTATTAGCATCAGGTAGCTTGTGATTACCTTTTACGGTTTCGCCATAACTATAAATACTGGTTTTGCCATTTTTGATAATGCCTATGCTCAGGCCAACTGTGTTTACCTTTTGAATGTACTTGCGGGCAATGGAATCTACCTTTTTATCCTGTGTATTTATCAGAGGATTGGACGATGCAACCAGTGCGGTTTTTTGGCGCAAAACATTGTATGGTTCTGACTTAAAGTATTCAAGCTTATTATTATCGTCCAGCCTGATAGAAAGCATTAAATTATCATTATCAAATGCCAGTTTATAAGATGCAATACTATTATTAACAAAACTTATCAGCGAGTCTTTTCTTAGCTCGCCTTTCATAAAGAAGGTGTTGGCTACATAATCCCTGAAATCGGCCAGTTTGGTGTTTTTTTGAAAATCAGCACTTATTAGCCCATAAATAGTTGTGGCATTTTTTACTTTAATAGCTTTAACAATCAGTTTGAATACCGAATCAGTTTTTCGCAACTGACGGCTTTGGCCCGATGCAGTTATAGCCATAAAGCAAATCATGGCAATCGCCATCAACCGCACAATAAATTTCATGAAATAAATTTACGGAGTTTGTCCGGCTAATAAAAACAGTACGGCCATGCGTATGGCTACGCCGTTTTCCACCTGGTCAAGTATGATAGATTGTTTGCTGTCGGCCACATCGCTGGTTATTTCAACCCCCCGGTTTATAGGGCCGGGATGCATTACGGTTATTTCTTTATCCAGCGAGTTCAATATATCCTTGTTAAGTCCGTAAAGCATGGTATACTCCCTCAATGATGGGAAATATTTTATATCCTGACGTTCCAGTTGTATACGCAGCATGTTGGCTACATCGCACCAGTTTAAGGCTTTTATCAGGTCATGCTCCACTTTAACACCTAACGAACCAATATATTTAGGGATAAGCGTTGTTGGCCCGCAAACCATAACTTCGGCACCCAATTGCTTTAAGCAAAGTATATTTGACAGCGCCACACGTGAGTGCAGTATATCGCCCACAATAACCACCTTTTTTCCCGCTACATCGCCATATTTTTCGCGGATGGAAAAGGCATCCAGTAAAGCTTGTGTAGGGTGTTCATGCGCGCCATCGCCTGCATTTACAATTTGTGCGTTTACGTGCTTGGATAAAAAAGTAGCTGCCCCGGCATAGGGATGGCGCATTACCACCATATCCACTTTCATGGCCAGGATGTTGTTTACCGTGTCGATAAGGGTTTCACCTTTGCTTACAGATGATGATGATGCCGCAAAGTTTACCACATCAGCAGAAAGTCTTTTTTCAGCCAGTTCGAACG
>JAICMD010000023.1 GCA_025929405.1 Mucilaginibacter sp.
AAGATCACCAATAAAAACCCATTGGGTTCGGCAGCCGGTTATGGCTCGTCGTTCCCGCTAAACAGAACCATGACCACAGAGTTGCTGGGTTTTGACAGCCTGAATTACAACGTGGTTTATGCGCAAATGGGCCGGGGTAAAACCGAGCGGGTAATTGCGCAGGCCATATCGTCAATTGCAGCTACGCTGGCCAAAATGGCTATGGATCAGGCATTATATTTAAGTCAGAATTTTGCCTTTGTAAGTTATCCTGATACCTTAACTACCGGCAGCAGCATTATGCCGCATAAAAAGAACCCGGATGTTTGGGAAATTATGCGTGGCAAATGTAATCGTTTACAGGCTTTGCCTAATGATGTGGCTATGATGACCACCAATTTGCCATCAGGTTACCACCGCGAGCTGCAGTTGTTGAAGGAATTGTTGTTCCCGGCGTTTACAGAGCTGAAGAACTGCCTGCACATGGCCGATTTTATGCTGCAAAACATCACCGTAAAAACTGATATACTGAACGACCCTAAATATGCTTACCTGTTCAGCGTGGAAGAAGTGAACCGTATGGTACTTAATGGCACCCCTTTCCGCGATGCGTACAAGCAAGTTGGTTTAGCAATTGAGAAAGGCGAGTTTAACCCTGATAAAACCGTAAACCATACCCACGAGGGCAGCATTGGTAATTTAGGAAATACACAAATTAGCGTTGCTATGAATGCGTTGGTTAACAGCTTCCGTTTTGATAAGGTGGAATGGGCCATTGCTAATTTAGTGAGGTAAAGACCAGTAACGAGTGGGTGTCATGCTGAACCTGCCGAAGCATGTGTGCGAGGGCCTACCCACCATCCTTCGATGGAGATCAGGATGACAGCGCGCTCTTTATAGTAATTTACCTATGAACGGACAAAACAGAAAAGACATATACCCGGGACTTGAAGTTGATATTATCCTTAAAAAAGATCAGCGATCAGGCAAGTTAACGCGGGGAATAGTGAAAAACTTATTAACCAGTGCGGCGTTTCATTCGCGCGGCATCAAAGTGCGTTTGGAGGACGGGCAGATAGGTCGCGTAGCTTTTATAGTGGATAGTAATTAGTTCATGGTTCATAGTAAAACATTAGTACACATTTCGCGTATTTTTTGTAACTATGAACTATTAACCACGAACTAACAACTCCCTAATGTCTGCTCTAAATAAAATCCCTAACAAAATATTTTTCCGGCTTGACGCGCATTACCGGCTCATTATAGCCATAATAACCGCTATTGTTGCATTTTTTTTAATACAGGGGCGCTTTTCAACACCTGTTACTATTTTAATTATCTGGATAGTGTTTGCTGTTACGGTTGTTATTATGGACTGGATAAGCATATTAACCAGTCATCCGCGCGAGGTGCGCAAAATTGCAAGTCTGCAGGACTCAAGCCGCACGTTTATATTCCTGTTTGTTATTTGCGCTGCTATTATGAGTTTAGGCGCAATATTGTTTTTACTGCAATCAACAAAAGGGCACCACGGCGAAGGGGTTGCTTTTCCGGTTATTTTATCCTTAACATCAGTACTGGTTTCGTGGTGGCTGGTACATACCATTTTTACGTTACGCTATGCACACTTGTATTATAGCACGGATAAAGAAACAGGAAAAACAAAGCCCTTTAGCGGCTTACAATTTCCCGGAGATGAAGACGACCCGGATTATCTGGATTTTGTTTATTTCTCATTTGTTATAGGTATGACATTCCAGGTATCGGATATCGAAATATCATCGCGCGCTATTCGCCGTATGGCCTTACTTCATGCCTTAATATCTTTTGCTTTTAACACCGCTATTGTAGCTTTAAGCATTAATATAATTTCGGGACTGGTATAAGCTAACCATTAGGCTGATCGCCTTAAATACAGGTAGCTAAGCGCAAAAAGGTACAGTATGCCTAACAAAAAGCCGCCAAGTACATCAGTAAACCAATGCGCGCCCAGGTAAATGCGCGATATAGGTATAATAAATATCATCAGCATACATCCGGCTGTTATTGTAAGCCTTAATTTTTTGCCGATATGTTTAAACATATACATCAGCAGCGATAAAAAGCCAAAAAATACCACGTAAAACAAAACATGCCCGCTGGGGAAACTTTGCTGATGCGTTTGGATTAAAACTTTTACAATGTCTTTTCCAGGTCGCGGCCTGTTTATTATAAATTTTACCAGTGTACTTAATAATGACGACGCGAGGGTAAGTATAACAAATATGGCTTCCCTTTTATGTTTCCTGATATAAAATAACAGGGCAGTTATTATTACCATAATTGGTGCATAAGGTACATAACCCGGATAGCTGGCCGCTTTCATTACCGCATCCAGAAAAGGGTTTTCATGCTCCTGTATCTCTTCAGAAAATTCGCGGTCAATAAATGAGGATGGAAAAAATGACACTAATACACTTAACAGCAAAAACCCCAGCACTATAATTATGAGGATATAAGTAAGTATACGTTTACGTTGCGGGGTTATTTCCATATTAAAAAATTAAAACCAGCGTACCGCTTATAATAAGCACTGCAGCAATGCCGGTTTTTAACGTAATGCTTTCCCCTAAAAATATGGCAGCTAAAACAATGGCTATAGCCACGCTTAGTTTATCAACCGGGGCTACCTGGTTAACTTTACCCATTTGCAGGGCCTTAAAATAACATATCCATGACAGGCCCGTGGCACAGCCGGATAATATTAAAAAGGTCCAGTTGTTTTTAGTTAAAGTGTTTAGCGTATGGTTGCTGCCTTTAATAAAAACCAGTGCCCATGCCAGCAGTAAAATTATAACGGTACGTATGGCTGTAGCCAGGTCGGTATCAACTCCTTTAATACCAATTTTGGCAAAAATGGCCGTTAATGCTGCAAATAATGCCGATAGTAATGCGTATATCCACCACATAAAAACTGAGTTAATAGTTTAAAAAACCAATAACAACATTTAAAACCACTTGTTGCGAAGGCGCGAAAATTTTGCAGGTAATAAAATGAAAAATTTTACGTTTTAAAGACAAAAGCTCTCCACAACAAATTATAACCAATTGGTATTAAGGCTGTAACAAAAAACAGCTTGGTATTTAAGAATTTATACTTTATTATTGAGAATTAAGTTATTTAATTTTATAGAAAGTCTTTTATAAAGTTTCCCCTACTTAACTTAATTGTTGAATTGTAAAAAATTTTATGGCTAAAAAAACCGATTTTATTTATTCTGAGCAATCAGAACCCCACCGTATTCGTACTAAACAAATTTTAAAGCAATTTCCTAATCTGCGTAATTTAATAGGTAAAAATCCTGATACCATCTATTATATAATCGGTTTAGTTGCCTTTCAGATCGTATTAGCCTGGCTGCTGCGCGATCAATCATGGTGGCTGGTATTAGCTGCCGCCTATTTTTTGGGCGCCTTTGCCGACCACGCACTTTTTGTAATGATACACGAGTGTGCACATTCGCTGATATTTAAAAGCAAAAATGCAAACCGCTGGGCGGGTATTTTTGCTAATATGCCACAAATTTTTCCAAGCTCAATATCATTTGAGCGCTACCATATTAAGCACCACTCTTTTCAGGGTGTGCATGAGCTTGATGCCGACCTGCCCAACAAATGGGAAGCAAAACTGATAAATAATTCATTTTTAGGCAAAGCGCTTTGGCTGTTGTTTTTCCCGGTATTTCAATTGTTCCGTTTATCAAGGTTACGTGAAATACAAACTTTTGATATTTGGATAGTAACCAATTTGCTGGTACAGGTAGTATTTACCGCCGCTATATGGTACTTTATGGGCTGGCATTCGCTGGGCTTTTTGCTGTTAAGCTTTTCATTCTCGGTTGGCTTGCACCCGCTGGGTGCCCGCTGGATACAGGAGCATTACCTAACTCATAGTGTTGAGCAGGAAACTTACAGCTATTATGGCAACTTTAACGTAGTAGCTTTTAACGTAGGCTTCCACAATGAGCATCATGATTTCCCGTCTATCCCTTGGAACAGGTTACCGGAAATCAAAAAAACCGCACCTGAATATTATGATACCCTGCATTATCATAAATCATGGACCAAATTATTCTTTAGGTTTTTGTTTGACCGCGAGATATCGTTGTTTAATCGGATTTTAAGAAAAGAGCGCGGCAAGGTTGCCCTTACCGATGTTTCAAAGCCCGATATGGAAATGCAACTTTAACATACAAAGCCCCTTAACGGGGCTTTTATTTTTAACTGATATTTTAAGCTGCAGTATAGCTAACTTTGCGGCTAAATGCAGCTACCACAAAGTCGTATCAGGAAACGTAACCTGGTTATAATTATAGTCGTTATTATTTTTCTGGGTTCGTATGCGCGGCACAAATACCTGGCAAAAGAAATTATAGTAATAGGCCGGTTGCAGGATAGGGCCATGGATGAAATATCGGGCATTGCTGCGTCGGGCATATTTAAGGATATGTACTATGTGCATAATGATAGCGGCGATACCAGTAGGTTTTTTATGATATCGCCCGATGGCAAACTTCATCATACCATATATTATAAATGGGATAGCAACAATTATAATGATTGCGAAGATATAGCTGTTGGCCCCGGGCCAACAAAAGGTAAAAGCTATATTTATCTGGCTGATATTGGCGATAACGGGCATGAAAGGAAGCAGGTTGTAATCCACCGGTTTGAAGAAAAAAGAAGCTGGGCAAAAGACAGCGTCCTCCATACAGATGCGACAAATTTATATTTAAAATACCCTGACGGGCCGGCTGATGCCGAAACCTTAATGCTTGACCCGATTGAGAAATTATTATATATAGTAAGCAAAAGAGGCGATAGTGTAAAAGTATATACTACCCCGCTTAATTACCGTAATAATGATACCGTAATGATGACGCTGCGCTGCAAGTTGTTTTTTGAAGGCACAAAGCCGTTTAAATGGATAACCGGTGGCGATATATCGCGGGATGGCAGCCAGATAGTATTAAAAAGCTATGAAAAAGTTTATTATTGGAGGCGTAAACATAACGAGCATGTCTGGGAAATTATGCAAAAGCCGCCCGAGGAATTAAACTATCAGGTAGAGAAGCAGGGCGAAGCCATAGGGTTTACTACCGACGGCAAAGGCTATTTTACGACAAGTGAAGGTGTGTTTGCGCCAATTTATTATTATAATATACCTTAACTGTAACAACTGCGGGCTAATGCCGTCAAATGGTGAAAACCATTTTGCATTTTTAAAATAAACCTTATTTTTAACTAAATTTTAAACCACTAATGATGAAAAAGTTTTTTACAACAACCAGTCTGTTTTTATGCGGCGTAGTTATTTGCCTGGCTGCTATTGCGGCTGATTTAACCGGAAAATGGGTGGGGGAAATTACAGGACCTGATGGCGATACCAAAATACCTATTACTTATGTATTTAAGGCAGATGGTAATACTTTAACCGGTAATGTTACTTCTCCGCAGGGTGATATCCCGATTACCGAAGGTAAAATTGATGGCGATAAGTTCTCTTTCAAAATATCTTTTGGCGACCAGGCTATCCAAAACACTGGCAAATTTTATGGCGACTCGATTGGTGTTGACTCTGACTTTGGCGGACAAAAATTCCATTTATCGCTTAAACGCGCCAAATAATATTTAACCAATTGGTTTTTAAAGCTCCCGGCTGTTGCCGGGGGCTTTTTTTATGCCAAACTTAATTTTATATCAGCATGTTTATTAAGTACATTTGCACCGCATGCTCAAACGATTAACCGTTATATTGCTTCTTGTATCAATAGTAGCAGCTAATTTTAGCTACTACTTTGTATATGCGGGTTTTGAGCTAAACAAAAAATACATTGCCGCCCAGCTTTGCGAAAACCGCGACAAACCCTATTTGCATTGTAACGGTAAATGCTATTTCATGAAAAAAATAAAGCAGGCAGGCGAAAAGGAAAAAAGCAACGAGCATCAATCGCAAAAAAACCTTTTTCAGGAAGTGTTTTTTGCAACAGTAACTGATAATGTGTTTTACAGTAAGTTATTGCAGTTAATAATTACCCCGTATAAATATTCTGACCAGTCCGTATCACCGGATAGCTTATACCAGCCCCCACAAGTAGGATAAAATTCTTTTCCACGCGTCATTGCGAGGAACGAAGCAATCCTGCACTTGTAATCATTTTCTTTAATGTTCGTTTCTGAACGGCATTTATCTGTTTGACTGTCTGATGTAGATCGCTTCGTTCCTCGCGATGATGTAGTTTATTATTCTATTTTCTAACAACAAGGAGCAATGCTCTATCATCACCCAATAATGAAACTATATTTCATTGTATACATATTTTTTATAGCCTTAACCACATCAGTATATAGCCAAACCACAATACATGGCACTGTTACAGATGCTGTTACGCACGAACCATTAACAAGCGCAACCATTTCAGGCGCAACATCGCCCATAATTATAAATGCAAAAGGCGAATTTACTGTGCAGGCAGCGGGTACCATGTCGCTGCAATTTTCAATGATTGGTTATATTGCACAAAGTATCAGTGTAAACAACATTAAAGCCGGGCAATATTTAAACATCGCGCTAACACCTTCAACCGCAAGTTTGCAAACGGTTATAGTATCTGCCAGCCGCGAGGGCCAGGCCCGCCAGGATGCGCCCATGGCTATCAGCAAAATAAATTCGGTACAGATACAGGATACCAAAGCAACGGCACTATATCAGCTATTAAATAAAGTGGCGGGCGTTTACATGGTTAATTTGGGTAACGAGCAGCATACCATGGCTATCCGTCAGCCTATAACGTACAACGCATTGTATTTATATATGGAAGACGGCATACCCATACGCCCTACAGGTATATTTAATCATAATTCGTTATATGAGATCAATATGTCGGGCGTAAAGGATATTGAAGTTATTAAAGGCCCGGCGTCGTCATTATATGGCAGCAATGCTATAGGCGGTGCAATTAACTTTATAACACAGGGGCCGCCATCAGGTTATGCGGCTAATGTTTCTTTACAAGGCGACAATTATCATTACCAAAGGGTTGATGCAGATGGCGGATTTACATCAGGCAAGTTTGGCTTATATGTGGGTGGATATGCAGCCCATCAAAAAGATAGCTGGCAGGATTATTCTGATTTTGATAAATACTCGGCCAATTTTAAAACCACGTATGATTTTGATAGCAAAACCAAGCTAACCACCACTGCAGCTTATAACTATTTAAATACCCAAACTCCCGGCAGCCTGGACGCTGCGCATTTTTACAACCAAAGTTATGGCAGCAATAATCGTTTTACTTATCGCAGGGTTGAGGCCTTCAGAGCCGGTACAACTTTGCAGCATAACTGGAACGATAAGAGCAGCACTTTTGTTACCCTGTTTTACCGCACCAACAGTACCGCGCAATTACCAAGCTATTATATTGTTGATGTGCGTGATAATGCGGGAGTATATCAAAGTTCAAACGGGCAGGTAAATGATCAGCGTTTTAACAGCTATGGTTTGCTGGCGCAGCATCGTACAGATTTTGATTTCCTAAACTCGAGGCTTATTGTGGGGGCTTATTTGGATGATAGCCCCAGTTCATACTATGCCCAGTATCTGAACATTAATAAAGATGTAGCTAATAACTATTATACCGGATTTACGAATACGGGCACCTATATTGATGATTACCGCATCAAACTATTTAATACTGCTGCTTATACCCAATATCAGATAAATCCGGTTGAACCTTTAAGAATGGTTTTTGGCTTGCGGTATGACAGGGTTCATTATGCATTTACCAATAACCTGCCGCCATCAAACACCAAGTACAAGCAACAGGAAACAAACAACTTTAATGTACTGGCCCCAAAAGTTGGACTTACTTATGATTTTGGAAACAATAAAGGCTTATATGCCAATTACAGCGTAGGTTTTCAACCGCCCGAAACCGGCGATTTGTATAGTTCAAGACAACTATCGCCATTAAAGCAGGCCACATTTAACAATTATGAAGTGGGCGGGTGGTTATCAGCCTTAAACAAAAAAATGTTTTTTGAGCTGAGTTTATATGATCTGGAAGGCCGCAATGAAATTATAAGTCAGTTATTGCCTGATAATACCACCCAAAACCAAAATGCCGGAGCAACCCGCCACAGAGGCGTGGAATATGCAGTAACCTATGCGCCTGATAATGCTGTAAGCTTCCACTTTGGCGGTACTAATGCCAAACATACTTATGTTGAATACAGTGAAGTAGTTAACAATGTCAACCTAAGCTACAACGGTAAAACCATGAACAATGCGCCTGCCTGGATAGCAACATCAGAAGTAACTTATAAACCCGCATATTTTAAAGGATTCAGGATAGCAACCGAGTGGCAGCATATTGATGGCTATTTCACCAATCCGGCCAATACAAAAACGTATTCGGGTTATAATATTTATAACCTGCGCATGGGGTATAATTTTACCGGTAAGGCAATTAAAGGCGCGGGTATATGGTTTAATGTACTTAACCTAACCAATGCACTATATGCCACAACCGTAACCAGCAACCAATATGGCGATACCTATAATGCGGCACCGCCAAGGGTATTTACATTGGGTATCAGCTATTCTATCTCAAAATATTAATTACATGAACAAACGCACATTTTATAAATGGCACCGCATTTTGGGTTTAACAGGGCTTATCCCGGTTATATTCTGGGCGCTGAGCGGCTTATCGCACCCGTTTATGTCAAACTGGTTCAGGCCATTTATTGCTAAAGAGAGTTTTGTACCTGTCGCGCAAAATAAAATGAAGCCTGGATTATCTATACAACAGGTTATGGATAAGAACCATTTAACCGGGTTGCGAAACCTCGGTTTGATAAGTTTTAATAAGGGCACTTACTACCAGGTACTAAATAAAGACAGTGTTTACAATTACTATTCAGCCACAGATGGGCAGCTATTACCCAATGGTGATCGCGATTATGCAATTTATCTGGCGCGATATTTTACGCAGGATAGTGTTTCGGCCATCAAAAGTATTAGCCTGCAAAAGCAATTCGATATTCAATATCAATCAGTAAACCGATTGATGCCTGTTTGGAAAGTTTCGTTTAACAGGGCTGATGGCATGGATGTTTATATTGAAACCGGCCAAAGCCGCATGGGTACTTTCAACAACAATACCCGAAAGATATTTTTATGGGTATTTGCCCAATTTCATACCTGGGATTTTTTGGCAAAAATAGGTGGTAACCAATTTAGGCTAACTGTATTGATGGGATTGGTTAGCATTATGTTTTTGGCACTGCTAAGCGGACTAACTGTTTATGGCCTGTACTGGCAAAAATTTAAAAACGTGCAGCGTAAGCGAACCGACGGTAAGCGTTTTATCCATCGCTATCATCGTAAATTAGGGCTTATTGTTTCTTTTATCATGTTGTTGTTCATCAGCAGTGGGGCATTTCATATTTATGTGCAGTTGCACAATAATCAACCTGAAAAAAAGCCTTTTGAGCAGATTGTTAGTCGTGCGCAATTGGGTATATCTAATCTGCAGCTACCGGTTGCTGATAGCGTGATCAATAAAATATCATTGGCCGATTTTAATGGTCATATTTATTATCAGGTAACTAATAATAAAAAGCGAATTTTATATTTTGATGCTGTTAATGGTCGTGAATTGCCCAATGGCGACCAGCAATATGCGGCTTATTTAAGCAGGTATTATGGCGATAATGATATCCCGGTATCAATAACCCGCATCACAGAGTTTGATAACGACTATGGCTTTATCAATAAACGACTGCCGGTACAAAAAGTAAGCTATGCAAATGGCGAAAGCCGTTACATTGAAACTACAACGGCAAAATTGGCTACCCGTGTAGCGCTGTTGGATAGGGCAGAAGGATTGTCATTCATATTCCTGCATAAATTTTTCTGGATGACTTGGGCCGGAAAAGATATACGGGATATAGTAAGCATGCTTTGCGCATTGAGTGTACTAATAGTTGCCCTGCTGGGTTTTACAGCGTTTATTAAAAACAAGTAAGGATGAGAGTTGCCATTATAGCAATATTTATGGTTTTAGGATTAGTTGCCTGTCAAAGTAATTCAAAAACGTCGCCTCAAAAAAAATATAAATATTACTGCACGATGCACCCCGATATTGGTGCCGATAAACCGGGCATTTGCAGTAAGTGCGGTATGGAATTGGTGGAGAGGGATACGACTAAATAAAATAGCAGGGGACCTGTGCAACTCCTTCCTGGGGAAGGAAGAGGAAGGGGTTAATAGTCCATTAAACCCCTCCCTGCACCCTCCCATTGGGAGGGAATCGCACTTGCCCCTTTTTCTATAAATGTTGAACCTTTATTTTGACTTTACCCTTACTTTGTTGACAAACCCTTGCGCTACCTTTGCATCATGAAAATAGAAATATGGAGCGATGTAATGTGCCCGTTTTGCTACATTGGCAAACGCAGGTTTGAACAGGCTCTTGAACAATTTGAATATAAAAATGAGGTACAGGTAGAATGGAAAAGCTTTCAGCTTAATCCCGACCTTGTTACCGACACAACGCTTACAACTGCGCAATACCTGGCTGATAGGAAAGGTTTCCCGCTTGACCATGCTATTGAATTACAAAACCATGTTACTGAAATGGCCGCCGAAGTTGGCCTTGCCTATAATTTAGATAAAGCCCTAGTTGCCAATAGCTTTGATGCCCACCGCTTTGCACATCTGGCCAAACAAAAAGGCTTGGGCGATGAAGCCGAAGAAGCATTATTTAAAGCCTATTTTACCGATAGCCAGAATATTGCCGACCATGAAGTATTGGCACAACTGGGTGCCTCAATCGGGTTGGATGCGCAGGAAGTACACCATACCCTATCAGGCAATAAATTTGCTATTGATGTAAACAGGGACGTTGCCGAAGCTGCTCAATTAGGTATCAATGCTGTTCCGTTTTTTGTGATGGACAGAAAGTATGGCGTATCAGGCGCGCAGCATGTTGACGTATTTTTGCAAACTTTAGAAAAATCATTTAATGAATGGTCGGTCACGCAACAATCCAAGTTGGATGTAATAAGTGGCGAAAGCTGCGGCGTTGAGGGGAACTGCTAATAAATACTTATCCCCAGGCATTAAACCTTCATAATTATTAAGAGTTTATATATTAAATAACTTAATAATTTTATGAAAAAGCATATAACAAAAATGGCATTATTGCTGGCCCTTGCCTCAGTTGCCATTTCAAGCTGTTCGTTGCAATACCGCGAACACCGTGGATATAATAACAGGCACTATACACCAGGTTATAATGGCCATCGACCCGGAATTTATCCGTATAGGTAATAACATACAATCCCCGCTCACAGCGGGGATTTTTTATAACCAATAAATTTTACGATGCAATTACCTTTCCTTTTTTATCTTTCCGGCTTATAATCAATACACATGCGTAACGGCGGCTTTTTCAGGGTATTTATCATCATAGCGGCAATTAGCTTATTGCTAGACTGGTATGTTTTTTCGGGATTAAAAACTTTTACCAATGGCTGGCAATTGATACGTGCCCGTCAGGTAGTATTATATGGCTACCTGCTGATATCTGTTGGGATAACAGTTTTATTTATAGGCGGGTTTGGCAGTTTTAGCACTGCACGGGGCATGACGCCTTTTCATGAATGGATGCTCAGTTTGTTTATTACCTTGTTTGTTACCAAGCTATTCTTTGTAATTGTGCTTTCGCTGGGCGATTTTGGCAGGTTTGTTGCCGGTATTGCCACAAATATAGGCAAATCAGGCAACGCAGTTAGTGAACCATATTTCCCCGGTCGCCGCAAATTTATAAGCGAATTAGCTATACTGGTGGCTGCATTCCCTTTCTTTGGTTTTGTATATGCCATGATTAGGGGTAAGTACGATTATAAAGTGCATCGTACCACCTTATATTTTGATGAACTGCCCGAAGCTTTTGATGGTTTTACCATTACCCAGTTAAGCGATATCCATTCAGGCAGTTTTGATAATGCTGATGCTATGCAGCGTGGTATTGACCTGGCACAAGCCCAAAAAAGCGATTTGTTTGTTTTTACAGGCGATATTGTAAACAACGCTGCGTGGGAAATTGAACAGTATATTCCCAACTTTAGCAAATTACGCTCACCGTACGGGCAATTCTCCATTTTGGGTAATCATGATTACGGCGATTATATTCACTGGGACAGCCCTGAAGAAAAAGCCGCTAACTTGCAAAAACTTAAACAGCACCATGCCGATTTGGGTTACCGGTTACTGCTGGATGAAAATGTGGAAATTGAGAAAGACGGACAGAAAATAACTTTATTAGGCGTCCAAAACTGGGGTAAAGGTTTTATCAAGGTTGGCGATCTGAACAAAGCTTTGCGAGGTGTAGATCCGAACGCTTTTAAAATATTACTATCGCACGATCCTACGCATTGGGAAGAACAGGTGCGATATAATGCTACCACCATTCATTTAACCTTATCGGGCCATACACACGGCGCACAATTTGGCGTTGAAGTTGCCGGTCTGCGCTGGAGTCCTGTACAATACCGTTACCTTGACTGGGCAGGTTTAGTGAACGAAAAAAATCGTTACCTGTACGTAAACCGTGGTTTTGGTTTCCTTGCTTTTTCAGGCAGATTGGGTATCTGGCCGGAAATAACCGTTATCACGCTAAAAAAGAAAACTGCTAACGCTTAATTAATTTAGTTAAGCCTCTGAAAAATTAAAAGAAGGGTCAAGAGCGATTCCCTCCTAACGGGAGGGTGCAGGGAGGGGTTAATACGATATAACCCCTCCCTGCATTTACGCTCAATCCATCACACTCCTCCCCTAGGAGGGAATTAATTACTCCAATACAACTTTTAACTCCTTACCGCTTAAATACCATTACCGTTGTGGGGAATGTTTTATCATCAAAAACCGTTTTAAGGTTAGTAACCTCGCTGTTAATATTAAACAGCATGACCGGTTTAGTATTGGTTTGATAAAGCGGCCATTTAGGTAGTTCAGGTATGTTAGGGTTGCCCGTTTTAATAAAAGCTACCCAGGCTTTGTGCATGTTAATGGCCAGATTACGTTTTTCGGCATCAGCCATTGACTTTGATGTTGGATCGAACCAGATAAATGACATCTCGCGGGCATGCGCTGCTTTTAAAGCATCGTTTTTAATAAAATCAAACCGGTACTCCCAGGTAGGTATACCTGCATTTACCAGGGCCTTTGCCCAGCGATAATTATGCATGGTGTACATATACTCGGTAAAGGTCTTATCAGCCGCATCATAGGCAGATAGAGTTTTAGCGTTATCTAAATAAGTTTTATAAACCATAGGCGAGTTATCGGCAAATAAAGCTCTTACAGCGGCGGCATCGGGGTTTTTCATTTCATGGTATCTGTCCATAAATAAAGTAAATTCATTAGCATTAGTCCCCATCAAGGCCTTTATTTTAGGTAGTTTTTTTGCTGCCGCATATTTATAAGGATCATCGGGTATTACCACGCCATCATTAACTGGCCCAAAAAATATTAATCCGGTTACACCTGCGGTCACAGCAGCTTGTAACTTCATTAACGAATCAGCAGGCATGGTTAAAAGTTTTGCTGCATCTTGTTTTGTCAGATGCGCCTGTTTTAATAGCCGGTCACGTTCGCCTTTGGCGGTGTTTATATCTCTGACACATTGTACCGACCCACTCTCGGCAATATATTGATTAAACAAGCCTTTTGCCGCTGGCGATACCAATACGGCGCTTTCCAGTTTGGCCCCTGCCGATTCGCCCATAATGGTTACCCGGTTTGGGTCGCCACCAAAGGCAGCTATATTTTGCTTAACCCAACGCAGGGCCGCAATACAATCGCGCACACCATTGTTACCCGATCCCGCATAAGCTTTTCCCAGATCATCCAGATAAGTAAAACCAAAAATTCCCAGTCGGTAGTTTATTGTTACCGTTACAATATCATCCCTGTCGGCAAAAGCGTGGCCATTTTGCCCCTTACCGCTGCCCGATGTCATGCTGCCGCCATGTACCCAAACTAATACGGGCCTTTTGGCATTATCAGCTTTTGGCGTGTAAACGTTTAGGGTTAAGCAATCTTCTGATCCGCCCGAGGCCTGCATGGCAATACTGCCAAACTCGGTAGCAGCCAATGTATCGCGCCATGCGGCATGGGGTTGCGGCGCCTTAAAGCGCAGATTACCAACCGGTGGCGCAGCATAGGGTATACCCTTAAATACAGTTATATTATTTTCGCTTACCCCACGAATGTAGCCCTTATTGGTTTTAATAATAAGGCTTTGGGCATTAGCATTAAAGGTGATAAATAATGCTGCGGATAAAATAATCCGAAACGTGTTTTTAAATAACCGGTTCATAACTGATTTTTAGGTGGTTAAAAATAGCTAATATTTAAATATTCCTTCATGTCATTTCGAAACGCAGTACGAGGAGAAATCTTGTGCGCTTGATTATTGTTCGCTTGTTTAAGATTTCTCATTATCGTTTCGAAATGACATTAAGGGTGAGGATTTAGGCATTAAATTCTGTTAATATTTGTTAACGGGGTGTTATTTTTTAAGAATAAGTTATAAAAATCATGATATTTACGCCGCTAAACAAAAACCGTTTATTTTTATCCAGATGGAATATAAAAAATTAAACAACCTGTTAGGCTGGCTATGTTTTGTTATTGCCGCCATAACCTATATTTTAACTTTAGAACCTACCGTAAGCTTTTGGGATTGCGGCGAGTTTATATCATGCGCCTACCGTTTACAGGTTTCGCATCAGCCGGGTTATCCGTTGTTTGCTATGCTGGGCAAGTTATTTTCGCTATTGTCATTTGGTAATAATGCCAAAGTGCCTTATTTTACCAATATGGGTTCGGCCATTGCAAGTGCCGCGGCCATTATGTTTTTATTTTGGACGATAACTGCATTTGCCAAAAAACTCTTGGCCAGCCGTACTGACCTTACCGAAAAAACGCGCACCACATTAATTATGGGCGCAGGTTTGGCCGGTGCTTTAGCCTTTACTTTTACCGATACTTTCTGGTTTTCGGCTGTTGAGACCATCGTGTTTGCGCTTTCGGCGCTGTGTACATCTATGGTATTCTGGGCCATACTAAAGTGGGATGCCCATGCCGATGAACCCGGTGCCGATAAGTGGCTGGTGTTTATAGCTTACGTTATTGGCTTATCAATAGGTATACACCTGCTTAACCTGTTAACCATACCGGCAATTACGCTGGTATATTATTTCCGCCGTGCAAAGCAGGTAAATGCAAAAAGCGCCTGGATAGCATTTTTTATAAGCATTGTTATTTTGGGTACGGTGCAGTTTGGCATACGCCAGTTTACCATAAAACTGGCTGCCTATTTTGATCTGTTTTTTGTAAATACGTTGGGCATGGGCTTTGGCAGCGGTGCGGTAGTATTTTTTTTATTGCTGATAGCTGCGCTGATATTCGGTATCACTTACAGCATCCGTAATAATAAACCGGCGCTAAACCTGGCTTTGTTATGCGTATCATTTATTTACTTTGGGTACAGCTCGTTTGTGTATATTCCTATCAGGGCAACCGCCAATACCAATTTAGATAATACGCATCCTGATAATGCCTTTACGCTTAACAGCTATCTTAACCGCGATCAGTACGGCTCAACCCCGCTGTTAACCGGGCCTTATTTTGATTCGAAGGTTATTGACCAGACCGAAGGCGCCAACATGTACCGTAAGGGCGAAAAGAAGTATGAGGTAATAGGCAAAAAGCAGGATTATGTTTATGACCGTACTACCATATTCCCGCGTATGTACAGCCAGGATGGGCAGGACCCACTGTTTTACCGTCAATGGATGCAATTAGGCGAAAACGAAAGCCCCACCTTTGCTACCAACATCGGGTTCTTTTTAAGCTGGCAAACTTATCAGATGTATTTCAGATACTTTTTCTGGAATTTTATTGGCCGCACCAATGATATGGATGGTCAGCAGGAAAATGCTAATCCCTTCAATCTTACAGGCTACCTGGATGGCGATTGGAACAGCGGCATTTTTGATGGCATAAGGCATGTGCCTCAATCGGTTTTACATGATGTTACCTATACACCTTTGTATGGCCTGCCATTTGTAATCGGCATAATAGGCATGGTTTATCATTTTAAACGCAAAAAGCGCGATGCGCTGATTATTTCGCTATTGTGGTTCTTTACCGGTATGGCTATTATTTTATATGTTAACCAACCATCGGTACAACCGCGCGAAAGGGATTACTCGTATGTCTGTTCCTTTTATGCCTTTGCTATATGGATAGGGTTGGGGGTAATTGCCATTGCCGACCTGGCATTGAAAAAATTAAATGCGCAAACTGCAGCCATAGCAGCCACCGTAATATGCCTGTTGGCTGCACCTGTGGTATTAGCCAAGCAGGAGTGGAAAGCGCACGACCGGTCAACCAAATGGGTTGCGCATGATATGGCTTATAATTACCTGATATCGTGCCCTAAAAACGCCATTTTATTTACCTATGGCGATAACGATACCTACTCGTTGTGGTACGATCAGTTGTTATAAATTATACGTCCTGTTGTACGCTTTGTAAACCTGAGCCTTTTTACCGGCTATTGGTAAATTCGCCATATGCAGCTTAAAATGAACGACTCGGAACCATTGCCTATTACCATGCCTTTTGATAAATATAAAGAAGGTGTGCGCGATTTTATCTCATTCAGCGATAAGGGGCTGCCTGGTTATACTGATCTGAAAGATGTTTTTGATTTTATAACATCTGATGATAAGCAGGCAATGGTACAGTACCAAAGCGGCGATTATGCCAATTATTTACCTACCAAAAAGTTTAAAATAGCCGTTAACGCTGACGATGTGCTGAAAAATGGTGTAATTACACCCGATCAAAAAAGCAGGCTTACTGATACCATTAAATGGACTTACACCGAAAATATGGTAATGAAAGACAGGTTAGCCATGCTGGATATATTAACCCATAACAATTGGAAAAGACCAATTTGCTTTACTACAACCGTTGGGCCGAGCAACTTTATTGGTTTGCAGCCTTATTTGTATAAAGAAGGCTTTACCTACCGTTTAATTCCGTTTAAGCCGGATACTTCGCTGCGCGACCAGTTGGAGAAAAGCAACACTATGGTGATGTATAACAACGTAATGAACAAGTTTAAGTTCGGTAATTTTAAAAATGCCCGTTTCCTTGACCACGAATCAACCACCATGTTTTATCCGGTAATGATGTCAACCTTCCTTACCCTGGCACAATCGTTAATGCAGGAGGGCCATCCCGACCTTGCGCTGAAGGTAATGCATAAGTATGACGAGGTAATGCCAAATTTGGATATTGACATGGATATTACCGGTAATAAATACTTGCTTACGCAGGTTATTTACCAATTGCATGATACTGTGTTAGGTAATAAGTATGCCAATTACATCAATAATTATGTTGTTGACCAATTAGATTATAATTATTATCTGCTGCAAAAAAACAGCAACTTACTTAATACACGCAGCATTAGGTTTGGGTTAGAGATATTGAACGGTCTTGCGCAATTAAATAAGGATAACCACCAAGCTGCTTTAGCCAATAAGTTTGAAGCAGAAGCAAAAGGCTACGAAACCAAGTTTGCACCTGTATTGGCGCAGGCAGGAGGCCAATAAGTGAAGTTGTTATAATGCAAAAAGCCTTACCATTTCAATTGGTAAGGCTTTTTATTTGAAGTAATTAACTCAAGTTGCTAAGTTATCTATATGAAATTTATTGCCGTTGACTTTAGTCACGGATACCTGGATCTTACTACCTGGCTTTAGCCAAAGTATGCGATATTATAGTTTTTTATTTGCGGCTAAAGCCAAATAGAGGCTTCACAATATCCGTCCCATAAATGAGACGTCAATGAAAATTATACTGTGCCATGTGGTAGTCAGTAACTTGGGTTAATTACTTGTTATTCGCTTTTAACCAGCGGAAGTTCTATGAAAAAAGCCGAGCCTTTTCCCAATTCGCTGTTAACACCAATTTTACCATTGTGATGGTTGATTATCTCATTTGAAATATACAAACCCATTCCCAATCCGCTCGACATATATTTTTTATCCTCTACCCGGTAAAAGCGCTCAAATATACGTTCCTGTTGTTTTGGTGATAAACCTATCCCAAAATCAATAACAGAAATACGCACCTTATCTTCATCAGCCATAGCTTCAACAATAACATCACGGTTAACCGGCGAGTATTTGACTGCATTGTTAATCAGGTTCATAATTACCTGTTCCAACCGTTCAGAATTGCCATTTACCCAAAAGTGTCCTGTTACGCGGTTATTAAAATTATATTGCGGAAATACATGGCTTGCATTATCAACACATATCCTTATAACCTCGGTTATATTAATAACAGGCATGCTATACTCTAACTTGCCGGCATTTATTTTACTTACATCAAGCAGATCATTTACCAGGTTTTGAAGTTTTGATAACGCTACAATAGCTTTATCAAGATGTTGCTGCACCATGGGGGGCAACTCGTGTTTTTTTGAGCCAATAAGCTGTAAATACCCTTTTACACTTGTTAAAGGTGTTTTAAGTTCATGGCTGGCTACACCAATAAACTCGTCTTTGCGTTCCAGTTCCTGTTTTTGGTGTTCAATATCAGTTGCTGTACCCACCCAGAATAAAATTTCTCCGTTTTCATCACGTAAAGGCAATGCCCGGTTTAAATGCCAGCGATAAACACCATCATGCCTTTTATACCTGTTTTCCAACTGAAATACATTGCCCGTTGCCAGTGAAGCATTGTAATGTTGAGTAGTAAGCAACAAGTCATCAGGGTGTATAACGGCCTGCCAATCTATGTCCTTGAATTGATCAAAAGTAAGGCCGGTATAATTTTGCCATTGCTGGTTATAAAAATTCACTTCGCCATTTGGCAAATTGGTCCATGCCATTTGCGGAATACTGTTTGATAACAGCTTAAAATGTTCGCGGCTTACCAGCAAATCGGCTGTGCGGCTTTTAACCGTGTCTTCCAGTTCATCATTTAGTTTCTCGGTTGCATTTTGTGCAATCAATAACTTTTCGTTATTAATTTTAAGCAGCTTTTCGGCTTCTTTTTGTATGGTAAGGTCAGTAAGTATAAGGCTTAAAGCAATACCCTCATCAAGTTCAAGCGCGTTGCATGATAACAGGCAGGGTATGTACTGATTTTTATTTTTTAATACAATTTCTTCCTTACAATCATTTTCCCATCCATTTTGTATAGTACGGTTAAAACTCTTTTTAAAAGCTCTGGGTATAAATGTTTCAAACTTTATGCCTATTACTTTTTCAAGCGGCATGTTAACCATTTCTGCAAAGCGCGAGTTGCTATATAGTATTATGCCGTCACGATTAAGTGTAACAGCGCCCTCGTTCATTTTTTCAATGAACATGCGGTAAGTTTGGTCGGCAGTTTTTAAGGTATATAGTTGGTTGCCGTCTTCACCTTTAACTATAAGCGCATCAATCTGGCCCGTGCGTATGGCTTCAATGGTGTCATTCGCTTCTTCCAGTTGTAAGCGCAGCTCGTTAATCTCGCTTACCAGGTCATTATATGTGGGTTTAACATGCTCCATTAAATATCAGAAGTTGATATCCCTAATCCTTTTAAAACTTTTTCGGTGTCTGACATGTCACCTATTAACCGCCGCTCAGGCCCCGGTGATTTTTTTACAAGCAATGGCAATGCAATTATTTCCTCGCTTTCAGCAATCAAAGGCTGCTGATGTACATCAACTATCTCCATTTCATAGTTTTGCCTCAGGTAGGTTTCGCAAATTGTTTTTAAATTATTTACCGCCCGCGTTGAGTTTGGCGATGCCCCGGTTATAAATAACCTTAACCGGAAAACATTCTGATCTTCTGCGTCTTCGTTACCTTGTAATGTTGCTTCTTGCTCTGACATCTGTTTCTTTAGGCAGGTCTGATGTTTAATCCTACTAATACTTTTTCTTCGTTTGACAGATCGCCTATTATTTTACGTATAGGCTCGGGAACTTTACGTACCAGCGTAGGTATGGCAAATATTTGGTCGCCCTCTGCCAACTGCGGTTGTACCAGTAAATCAATAACCTCAATTTTATACCGTCCTTTTAAATGCTCCTCGCAATATTTTTTCAAATTATTTAAAGCAGTCACTGATTTTGTTGTCTGACCTGCAATATATAATCGTAATTCGTACGCTTTTGTTTCTGTTTTCATAGCTTTTGCTGGCTTATATACGTTTTTCCAGTGTTTCTTTACGTGTCTGCTCAGCTATTTTTTTAACTAACTCCTCTTCCTGGTATATTTTATTTAACTCTTCTTCTGCCGATTCAAACTCGGTTTGCAGGCTTGATATTTTGGCTTCCAATACCTTGCGTTTACGTAAAATTTCGCGGTCCTTACGTATTACGGCATTATCACGCAGTATGGCACCGGTTTCTTCCTGTATGCGCTGTGCTTCACGGGCCGAGCCGGTAAGTACACCACTTGGGCCTAAATAAACTTCAACAAGGTCAAGCCCCTTATCGGTAATAATAAATTCACGCACCTGGTTTGAGTGTTTCATCCCGCGCGATTTCATGATGTACATCCCACGGTTTCGCTCGCCGTTAAATTCAATATCCCTTACAAGTACCCAGGCATCTACCAATGATGATACGCCTTCGTCAGTTTGTTCGTTAACTATATTATTCAAAGTAAGCGCAGTAAACATTACAGTAA
>JAICMD010000081.1 GCA_025929405.1 Mucilaginibacter sp.
GCAATGGATGGGATGGAAGTGCAAAACATTACCTCGCCCGAGGTATTGGAGGCACGCAAAGGTGTGGTAGAAATGTTGCTGATAAACCACCCGCTGGATTGCCCGATATGCGACCAGGCAGGTGAATGCAGTTTGCAGGATCTGGGTTATGAACATGGCGCCGTGAAAACCAGGTATGAGTTTGACCGTCGTACTTTCCATAAAATAGATATTGGCGATAAAATACAACTGCACATGACGCGTTGCATACTTTGCTACCGTTGTGTTTTCACTGCCGACCAAATTACCGACCACCGTATACATGGTATATTGAACCGTGGCGACCACTCAGAAATTTCAACTTACATACAAGCTGCAGTTGATAACGATTTTTCAGGAAATGTTATTGATGTTTGCCCGGTAGGCGCGTTAACTGATAAAACCTTCCGCTTTAAAAACCGTGTTTGGTTTACCAAACCTGTTGAGGCACACCGCGATTGCGACCATGAAAAATGCAGTGGTAAGGTTACACTATGGTACAAAGGTGATGACGTATTAAGGGTAACTGCCCGTAAAGACGTTTATGGCGAGGTAGAAGAATTTATTTGCAATACCTGCCGTTTTGATAAAAAGAAAACCAGCGACTGGGTAATTGATGGTCCGCGTAAAGTATCGCACCAATCAGTTATCAGTGCAAATCATTACGATTTTACGCCGCTGCCGGTAGTTAAAACCAACCCGGTATTACAAGAGGCCAATAAAGAACAATTTGAACGCGAAACAAGGTTATAATGGAATTAATATTTAAGCTGGCATTAGTTGTTGTCATTTTCCTGATAAGTTTACTTATAGCCATGTACTCTACTTATGCCGAACGTAAGGTAGCGGCATTTCTGCAGGACAGGGTAGGCCCTAACCGTGCCGGCCCGTGGGGTATTTTACAGCCTTTGGCCGATGGTGGCAAGATGTTTTTAAAAGAAGAGATCATCCCTACTAATGCTAATACCTTTTTATTTATAGTTGGCCCGTCGCTGGCCATCATGACGGCCTGTATAGGTTCGGCTGTTATCCCCTGGGGGCAAAAATTAACTATCGGCAGTTATGTTATTGACCTGCAGGTGGCCGATATCAACGTTGGTATATTATACATATTCGGCGTAGTATCATTAGGTGTATATGGCATTATGATAGGTGGCTGGGCATCAAACAATAAATATTCATTATTGGGTGCTATCCGTGCGGCATCGCAAAATATCAGCTATGAGATAGCCATGGGTTTATCTATCATAGCTTTGTTGATGGTAACCGGTACTTTAAGCCTTCGCCAGATAGCCGAGCAACAACATGGCTTTTGGCAAAACGGCTACTTTGCCTGGAACGCCTTTAAACAGCCATTAGGTTTTTTATTGTTCCTGGTATGTGCCTTTGCCGAAACCAACCGCTCGCCGTTTGACTTGCCTGAGTGCGAAACTGAGCTGGTAGGTGGTTATCATACCGAATATTCATCAATGAAACTGGGTTTTTACCTGTTTGCGGAGTATATCAACATGTTTATCTCATCAGCAGTAATGGCAACATTATTCTTTGGTGGATATAACTTTCCGTTTATGGATATGATACACTCGGCAAATCTGGTAACTATTATAGGTGTAGTGGTACTGTTTGTAAAGATATTTGCCTTTATATTCTTCTTCATGTGGGTACGCTGGACGATTCCGCGCTTCCGTTATGACCAGCTGATGGACCTGGGCTGGAAAGTATTAATACCGCTGGCTATTGCCAACATTATTTTAACAGGACTTTGGACAACTTTTATAAGAGGCTAAAGAATGGAACCATTAAGTAATAAAAGAAAAGTAATTGAACAAAAGCCGCTAAGCTTTTTAGAGCGTGCTTACCTGCCAGCTATATTCCAGGGGTTGGGTATTACTATAAAACACTTTTTCAAAAAGCCGGTAACCATTAGCTATCCTGAAGAGAAACGCGAGTTTTCTGAAAACTTCCGTGGTATGCACTCACTTAAACGCGATGAGAATGGTAAAGAACGCTGCACCGCCTGTGGGTTGTGCGCATTGTCATGCCCTGCAGAAGCTATAACTATGACTGCTGCTGAACGCCAACCGGGAGAAGAACATTTATATCGCGAAGAAAAATATGCCGCGGTTTATGAAATAAATATGCTGCGCTGTATTTTCTGCGGCTTATGTGAAGAGGCCTGCCCTAAAGAAGCTATTTATTTAGATGGTGACATTGTACCAGCAGATTACTTACGTAAAGATTTTATATACGGTAAGGACAAATTAGTGGAGGCTCCGTTAAATCAATAACAAAGTTTTATACCTTTGCCCAGCTTTTAAACCGGGCAAAGTGTTTTAATAATTAAACATGAATACATTTTACTTCATCGCGTTTTTATCCATATTCTTTGCAATACTGGTAATTTCTGCAAAAAATCCGGTGCATAGTATACTTTACCTGGTGCTTACCTTTTTTACCTTCACCATACATTATATTTTACTTAACGCCCAGTTTTTGGCTATAGTAAACTTTATTGTGTATATGGGGGCCATCCTGGTATTGTTTTTATACACGCTGATGCTGATGAATTTGAATCGTGACAGCGAACCGGTAAAATCAAATCTGATAAAAATTGCAGCAGTTATTGGCGGTGGATGTTTCTTGGTTACCATTGTAGCATCGTTAAAAGCCCTTGGCGCATCGCAGCCGGTAGTATTACAAAACCCAAACCTGGGTTTGGTAAAAAATCTGGGTAAAGTGTTATTCAGCGAGTATTTATTGCCATTTGAAATATCATCTATCCTGCTGTTGTCGGCAACGGTAGGTGCCGTTTTATTAGCTACCAAAGAATCTAACAAGCAAACTGCGTAATGGAAACTTTAACAACTACTATACAATCCGTTCCGCTTAATCATTATATATTATTAAGCGCCATTATATTTTCAATAGGTGTTATCGGTGTTTTAATACGCCGCAATGCCATCGTAATATTTATGTCGGTTGAGCTGATGCTTAACGCGGTTAACCTGCTGCTTACGGCTTTCTCTGTTTACAGGGGAGATGCATCAGGGCAGGTTTTTGTGTTTTTTATTATGGCGCTGGCCGCTGCCGAGGTTGCGGTAGGCTTAGCCATTATCGTAATGATCTATCGTAACACCAACTCGATAGACATTAACGTGCTGAACAGGTTGAAATGGTAGAAGAGATTTCGGATTTCGGATTTTCGATTTCGGATTTTTTCAATTTTATATATAAAAATTAAAAAAGATCAAACCAAAAGTCGCCCCTACCGGGGGGGATTTAGAGGGGGCTTATTCAAATGGAGAAATACATCTGGCTTATTCCACTATTACCGTTAGCCGGTTTTATTATTAACGGCATTGGCCGCAATACTTTGTCAAAAGGTGTTATTGGTTTTATTGGCAGTTCGCTGGTGCTGGCTTCGTTTATTTTAAGCATAGCAACTTTTTTTCAGATCAAATCAAGCGGCGTACCTATCAACGTTACTGTTTTTGATTGGTTTGCCGTTAATGATTTCAAAGTGCAGTTTGCTTTTTTAATTGATCAGCTAAGCTCAATTATGCTGTTGATCATAACCGGCGTAGGTTTTTTGATCCATTTATATTCAACCGGGTATATGCATGATGATGATGGCTTCGGTAAGTTCTTCGCTTACCTTAACCTGTTTGTATTTTTTATGCTTTTGCTGGTGATGGGTTCAAACTACCTGGTGATGTTTATAGGCTGGGAAGGTGTAGGTTTATGTTCATACCTGCTGATAGGTTTCTGGTACACCAATCCTGATTATGCCGATGCCGCTAAAAAGGCCTTCATTATGAACCGTATCGGCGACTTAGGTTTCCTGATAGCCATATTCCTGATATTTACTTCATTCGGCAGTATTGCGTATGCTGATGTTTTTACCGCAGCCACCAAAAATCACACTGCACCCATAGTATTAATAACCATTTTATTATTTGTAGGTGCTGTTGGTAAATCGGCACAGTTGCCATTATTTACCTGGCTGCCTGACGCAATGGCCGGTCCAACCCCGGTATCTGCCTTAATACACGCAGCAACTATGGTTACTGCAGGTATTTATATGGTGGCACGTTCAAATATTTTATTTACGCTTGCCCCGCAAACTATGGAGGTTATTGCCATTATAGGTTTGGCTACCGCATTATTTGCAGCTTTAATAGCATTAACACAAACTGATATAAAAAAGGTATTGGCTTATTCAACCGTATCGCAGTTGGGCTATATGTTTTTAGGTTTAGGGGTTGGTGCTTATACTGGCGCGTTTTTTCATGTATTAACACATGCCTTATTTAAAGCGTTATTGTTCTTAGGTGCAGGTTCTGTTATCCACGCAATGGGCGGCGAGCAGGATATGCGCGTAATGGGAGGCTTAAAAGGGAAGATCAAAATTACTTTTATAACCATGCTGGTAGGTACCATTGCCATTGCAGGTATCCCGCCATTTTCAGGTTTCTTTTCAAAGGACGAGATATTAGCAGCAGCTTATGCGCATAACCCTGTTTATTATGTAATAGGTGTAATTACTGCTGCATTAACTTCTTTCTATATGTTCAGGATGATGTACCTTACTTTTTGGGGTAACTTCCGTGGCACGCATGAGCAAGAGCATCATTTACATGAGTCGCCGCTGAGCATGACTGTGCCTTTAATTGTTTTGGCAATCTTATCAGCAGTTGCAGGTTTTATAGGTGTTCCGGCTATTATGGGTGGTCACCACGAATTAGGCGCATATCTTGCACCTGTTTTTGAAGAATCAAATAAAATATTAAGGGAGCACGAATTAAGCAGCAGTACCGAATGGACATTAATGGGTACATCAGTAGTGCTGGCATTAATTGCTATGGGTTACGCCTATAGTAAATATGTTAAAAACGCGCATGTTCCGGTTGCTGACGATCAGGAGCGACCTGCACTGGCTAAATTATCATACCATAAATTTTATGTTGATGAGCTTTACGATGCAATTGTGCGTAAGCCATTAGATTGGTTATCGGTATTCTTCTATAACGTGGTTGAAAAATTAGGCATTGATGGTTTGGTAAACAGCGTTGCCGAAACACCGGTTGAAGCCAGCAAGGGGCTGCGTTTATTACAATCGGGCAATGTTGGTTTCTACATTTTTATGATGGTGGTGGGTATCATTGCCATTTTGATATATAGTTTTATTAGTATTACGATATAAAATGACGGTTAGTATTTTACTTTTTTTGCCGGTAATTGCGGCATTAGCGGTTTTGTTATTTAAAAACGAAACAGCCAAGCATGCAGCCTTATTTTTCTCGGTGGTTGAGCTGGTAGTAGCGCTGGTATTTTTAAGCCGTTTTGTTCCTGATGCATCTACGCAGTTTATAATTGATGCCCCTTGGGTACCTAAATTGGGTATTTATTTTAATGCCGGCATTGATGGTATAAGCATGTTAATGGTATTGCTAACAACAGTTTTAGTACCGCTTATAATTTTATCAACCTACCAGCATCAATATAAAAATGCAAATGCGTTTTATGCACTTGTATTGTTTATGCAGGCAGGCTTGCTGGTAGTATTTACCGCTTTAGATGGTTTCTTGTTTTATGTAGGCTGGGAAGCGGCGCTTATTCCAATTTATTTTATTTGCGCTTTGTGGGGCGGCGAAAACCGTATACGCATAACCCTTAAATTTTTCATTTATACGTTTGCAGGCTCGTTATTTATGCTGGTGGGCATTATATGCCTGTACCTGCATGCGCCCGATAAAAATTTTGGCATACACGAACTGTATAATTCAATAACCGAGGGTCATCAGGACTCGTGGGTATTCCTGGCGTTTTTCCTGGCCTTTGCCATTAAAATGCCGCTGTTCCCGTTCCATACCTGGCAGCCCGATACCTATACCGAATCGCCATCGGCAGGCACTATGCTCTTATCGGGCATTATGTTAAAAATGGGTATTTACGGATTAATAAGATGGGCCATTCCTGCAGTTCCTATTGCTTTTATGGAGTGGCGGTCAATGGCTATTATATTGGCCATAACAGGCATTGTATATGCTTCAATAATTGCATTTAAACAAAAGGATGGCAAGCGTTTGGTTGCCTATTCGTCAATTGCGCACATTGGCCTTATTGCAGCAGGTATTTTAGCCTGGAATGCGCAAGGCATTCAAGGCGCTATGATACAAATGCTGAGCCACGGTATTAACGTGGTAGGTATGTTCTTTATCTGGGATATTATCAGCAGGCGTTTAAACACTCGAGATATAGCTCAAATGGGTGGCATAGCCAAAGTGGCCCCTCATTTTGCAACCGCTTTTTTAATTATTACACTCGGTACAGTGGCCCTGCCATTAACCAATGGTTTTATAGGCGAGTTTTTATTGATAAACGGCGTTTACCAGGCTAATTTATATTTGGCCGCTATTGCCGGTTTAACCATCATATTTGGAGCTGTTTATATGCTGCGTATGTATAAAAACGTAATGCAGGGTACAACCAATAGTTTAACTATGGCTTTTGCCGATATACATGGATCAGAAAAATTGGTGCTGGGTATAATTTGCGCCTTAATAATTGTTATCGGGGTTTATCCGCAGCCAATATTGCATATATCTGAAGCCGCAGTTAACAACCTGTTACAGGTAGTTACGCATAGAATTAACGGCGTTTAAGCAAAATACAATTTTAGATTTTAAAGAATTCAGATCTTAAAAAAACAACATGAATACCATTATACTCCTTTCTGTTATACCCCTGGTGCTTTTATACCTGGGTTTATATAAGGTTAAAAATGCGCTGCTGCCGGTTACCATAATTGGCCTGGTGGGTGCTTTAGCTTTAGCCGTAGTACAATGGAACAGTGGTGCACAACCTATATATAGCGGTATGCTGTTGTTTGATAATTTTTCGGTAGCATTCTCCGCCCTTACTATAGTTTCAACCATATTGATATTGCTTTTGTCAAAAGAATATTTTGAAAAAATAAGCAGTCACGTAGCCGAGTATTATGCCATAATTTTATTTGCACTTGCAGGTATAGTGGTTATGGTATCGTACGATAATTTAACCATGCTGTTTATTGGCATTGAGATCATGTCAGTAAGTTTATACATACTGGCAGGTATTAAAAAGAGCGATTTTGCATCAAACGAAGCTGCGCTGAAATACTTTTTAATGGGTGCCTTTTCAACCGGATTCTTGTTATTTGGTATTACGCTTATATATGGTGCCTCAGGCTCGTTCAGCCTGGAAGCAATCCGCGATTATGTATTAAACAACCCGCGTGGTATTGACCCATTGTTTTATACCGGCATTATGCTGATCATCGTTGGCCTATGCTTTAAGGTAGGTGCGGCACCTTTCCATTTCTGGACACCCGATGTGTACGAAGGAGCGCCAACCTTAATAACCACCTTCATGTCAACCGTGGTAAAAACAGCAGGCTTTGCTGCATTCCTGCGCTTGTTTACAGCCTGCTTTATTACCATACATGATTTTTGGGTACCCGTGCTGGTGGTTATAGCCATTATAACATTATGCATCGGCAATATTACCGCGCTATATCAGCAAAGCTTTAAGCGTATGCTGGCATTTTCAAGTATATCACATGCGGGTTATTTATTGTTTGCCATTATTGCTTTGGGTGCAGGGTCGGCAAACTCGGTATTTATATATGCTACAGCTTACTCGGTAGCATCAATAATTGCATTTGGCGCATTAATTTTAATTCAGCAAAATACCGGTAACGATAGTTTTGAAAGCTTTAATGGCCTGGCTGCTAAAAATCCTTTCCTGGCATTGGTATTAACCGTAGCCATGCTATCATTAGCGGGCATACCGCTTACTGCCGGGTTTATTGGTAAGTTTTACATGTTTAACGGTGCCATGATG
The DNA here is from genome assembly GCA_025929405.1 of Mucilaginibacter sp. Classification (GTDB taxonomy): domain Bacteria; phylum Bacteroidota; class Bacteroidia; order Sphingobacteriales; family Sphingobacteriaceae; genus Mucilaginibacter. The sequence goes on from JAICMD010000081.1 coordinate 7,903, forward strand.
CAATACCAGTTTTGGCTGGTTATTATAGCTGTTGTAAATGCTATTATCAGTATATTCTACTACTTCAGGGTTATTGTAGCCATGTACTTCCGCAGTGCCGAGCGTGCCGAAGTAGTGGTACCTGCTTACTACAGCTTTGTTTTAGGTTTTTCGGCATTAGCCACCATCATTCTGGGTATTTATCCTGCACTTATAGCCAACCTTATTTAATATAAAATCAATAGCTATTTATTGATTTTATATTTTGTAGCTTTACGGATATAGTGAATGGAAAGTTTTTGGGAACACCTGCAAAATTTAACTGACGCTCAATCCATATTAAGCAAAGGAGGGTTTTATCTTTTGCTTGTTGTTGTTTTTGCCGAAACAGGTTTGTTTTTTGGCTTTTTCCTTCCCGGCGATTACCTGTTATTTATGGCTGGCCTGCTCTGTTCGCAGGGGATGATCGATGTATCTGTATTCACGTTATTAATATCAATAATAATAGCCGGGGTTTTAGGTAACTATACCGGCTATTGGTTTGGGTACCGAACGGGGCCGGTACTGTTTAACCGCGGCGACTCGCTGTTCTTTAAAAAGCGGTATATTGTGTTAGCCGAAGAGTTTTATGCCAAATATGGCGGTATGGCATTGGTTTTAGGAAGGTTTTTTCCGATAATCAGAACTTTTGCACCTATCTTTGCAGGAGTTGTAAAGGTTAATTTTAAGAAATTTACATTATACAATTTTGCAGGCTGTATTACCTGGGTGTGTACTTTTGTGCTGGCAGGTTATTTTTTGGGGCGAAAATATCCGCAGCTAAAAGACTATCTGGAATATATAGTTTTAGGATTAATAATAATTACAACAATTCCGTTAGTTATTGCTTTCTTTAAAAAGAAAAAAACAATAACGCGCACAAATTGATATAAGAGACTAAATAATAAATGAGTACACAACATCCATGGCACCAGGTTTCTCCGGGTGACAATATTCCCGAAACAGTAAATGCTATTATTGAGATACCTAAAGGCTCAAAAGCAAAATATGAAATTGATAAAGAATCGGGCTTGCTAAAACTTGATCGTGTATTATTTTCATCAGTTATGTACCCGGCCAATTACGGCTTTATACCACAGACCTATTGTGACGATAAGGACCCTTTGGATATTTTAGTGCTTTGCTCAATTGATGTTTACCCGATGTCGATTATCGAAGCTAAGGTAATTGGGGTAATGCACATGGTTGATAATGGCGAACAGGACGATAAGATCATCGCGGTAGCAAAAAATGACATGTCGGTTAATTATATTAATGACCTTAATGAGTTGCCGCCGCATGCAATGATAGAGATTGTAGGTTTTTTTGAAGATTATAAAAAATTAGAAGGTAAAAATGTTACCATTGAGCACCTGCTGGGCAAACGTTACGCCCATAAGGCTATAACGGAAGCTTTGGCTTTATACCAGTCGGAGTTCCCATCTGTGTACCAATAAATAATTAATGGACCCTATAAATCATTACGAAGTAAACGGTTATTATATAGTACTTACCATATTTTTGGTTTTCTTAAACGGCTTTTTTGTAGCCGCCGAATTTGCACTTGTTCGTGTTCGCAGCTCGCAAATTGAGTTAAAAGTAAAAACAGGCAGCCGTGTTGCCAGGCTCACACGTAGTATAATGGCTAACCTGTCGGGTTACCTTGCTGCAACACAATTAGGTATTACCATTGCATCACTTGGCTTAGGTGTAATAGGCGAGGAGGTATTTACCAATGTGATGATCAGTCTGTTTAAGACGTTGGGGTTTGAAATAACTTCCATAATTATTATAAATATATGCCGTGTATTTGCGTTCGTGGTAATTACGGTATTAAGTATTGTTTTTGGCGAACTAGCACCAAAAAGATTAGCGATACAAAGTTCTGTACCCACCGCACTGGCTATTTCGGCACCGCTTAGGGTGTTTTTTGTAATATTTAAACCTATTATTTGGCTGCTTAACGGCTTTGCAAATTTTATTTTGCGACTAATGGGCGTAACACCTGTACAGGGCGAAACTCATCATAGCTCGGAAGAGTTGCAATTTTTATTAGAGCAGGGTAAAGAAACCGGCGCGCTCGACTCGACTGAACACGAGTTGATACAAAACGTTTTTGATTTTAATGAGCGCGTAGTAAAGAACATTATGGTGCCACGCACCAAAATATCAGGTATCGAAGCTAAAACAACAAAAGAAGAATTGCTGGAAACCTTAATTACCGAGGGCTATTCAAGGCTGCCAGTATATGATGAGGTGATTGATAAAATAGTCGGTATTGTACATGCTAAGGATGTTTTACCGTTGCTTGCGCGAGGCGAGGACATTGTTTTAAAGGATATTATCCGTAAACCTTATTTCGTTCCCGAAACCAAAAAGATTAATGACCTGATGGCCGAGCTGCAGCAAAAGCGTATACAAATAGCCATCGTGTCTGACGAGTTTGGCGGTACCGCTGGTATGGTTACGCTTGAAGATATTGTAGAGGAGTTGGTAGGTGAGATACAGGATGAGTATGACGAAGAGAAACCAATTGTTGAGATAATAAACGACCGTGAGTTTATAGTGAATGCCCTTGCACCGATATATGATGTAAACAGCCACCTGCCGCATGATTTGCCCGAGGATGGTGATTTTGATACTGTTTCGGGCTGGCTTGGCGATGCGTTTGGCAAAATACCCGAAGTAGGCGAGCAGATAGAATCAAACGGATATAATATTACCATACTTAAAAAAGCCGATCAGAATATTGAATCGGTTAAATTGGAGTTGCTGCTTAACGAAGAAGATACGGTAGATATACATTAATTAGAAGCGAGGCTTTAGAGCCAAGAGACAAGAAACAAGAGCCAAGAGTACCGGATGCTTTATATTTTTGTCCTGCCTCTTGATGCTTGCTTCTTGACTCTAAGAAAAAATGCATCTTTTTTATACGCCTGATATTGACCCTGCCCATCCCCAATACTTTTTAAACGAAGAGGAAAGCAAACACGCCATACGCGTACTACGCCTGGTTGTTGGTTCTGTTGTGCAGCTTATTGATGGTCGTGGTGGTTTATATGATGCCGAAATTACTGATGCCCACCCTAAAAGGACCATCCTGAAAATAAATAAGGTTATTACCGGTTATCAAAAGCGTAACCATTATTTGCATATAGCCATTGCCCCAACAAAAAATATTGAGCGGCTGGAATGGTTTTTAGAGAAAGCCACAGAAATTGGTATTGACGAAGTTTCGCTGATAATATGCCAACGTTCAGAACGTAAGGAAGCCAAAGCCGAGCGGTTAAATAAAATCATTACATCGGCAATTAAGCAATCTATCAAAGCTTATCATCCAATATTAAATGAGCCAAAACCCTTAGCCGAATTACTGAAACAACCTTTTACCGGGCAAAAGTTTATAGCTCATTGTGATAATAATGACAAGCTAAGTTTAAAAGATACGTTAGAAATAAACGGCCGGTATTTAATTTTAATTGGTCCCGAAGGCGACTTTGCCCGTAACGAAATTGATATGGCTTTGCAAAATGGATTTAAAGCTATAACTTTAGGTAACAGCAGGCTCCGCACCGAAACAGCGGCATTAGAAGCGTGTTTTGAAGTGAATTTTTTAAATCGCTAACACAAGCAGACTTACGAAGCTTACAAACTTCGTAAGTCTGACAATAATAACCAATAATGTGAAATGGCGTAGCAAGGACCTGTGGTAATTGCACGATAGAATTGAAAAAATGAAAAAGCTTATATATGTAGTTTGTGCCTTGCTGCTATTTACAGCCTTCAGCAGTTTTAACGTTGAGCCTACCTACAAAATGGCCAAACTAAAATACAGCGGCGGCGGCGACTGGTATGGCGACCGTACAGCTTTGCCCAACCTGATAAAATTTTGCAACGAAAATATAAAGACCAACTTTCAGGCCCAGGATGAGGTTGTTGAGCCGGGCAGCCCTGAGATATTTAATTATCCCTTTGTTTTCATGACCGGACACGGTAACGTTATATTTTCAGATCAGGAGGCCCATAATCTGCGCAAATATTTAACCGGTGGCGGGTTTTTACATATCGACGATAACTATGGGTTGGATAAATTTATCCGTCCGCAAATGAAGAAAGTATTTCCCGAACTTGACTTTGTGGAACTGCCGGTAAATTATCCTATCTATCATCAAAAATATCCTTTCCCTACAGGCCTGCCTAAAATACACGAGCATGACGATAAGCGCCCGCAAGGCTTTGGTTTAATTTATAAGGGCAGGCTGGTATGCTTTTATACTTATGAGTGCGATTTAGGTAACGGCTGGGAAGATTTTGGCACTTATGTTAATGACACCCAGGAAACTCGTTTGAAAGCATTAAAAATGGGTGCCAATTTAATACAGTACGTTTTAACCCAATAATATATGCACCGGGTAAACGTAAATAAGAAGTTTAACTACACCGTAAAGCAACATCATAACCAGCTA
>JAICMD010000065.1 GCA_025929405.1 Mucilaginibacter sp.
CAAACCAATGGCTTGCGGCTATGTGAAAAGGTTTAGGGTATTCGTTTATTTTATATTACCAAACGTTTGGTTTAGCAATTGAGCATACGGTTTTAACCAGGGTAATGCCTTTAACAAAAAGTGATGTAGCCTGCATCGGTGCAGAAGCCTCCAGACTTTGTTTCTTTTGTTCAAACTGGTAGCAAGCGCCCATTATTATTGCAAACATTACCGGTGCCAGTAAAACTATAAATGGGTTTGTGTTTGTAAACAGCTTTTTCATTTTTTCGTGATTTGATGAAACAAAGAAATTATAAAAAAGCAAGCTGTTAAAATGTATTATACCAAGTGGTTTAATTTATAGATGAACGCCAATTTTAAAGGTTTTGCTTGTTCGTCGAAGATTTTTACCCGTTCATCGATAAATAAGTAGCGTAAATATAAATAGTAACGCTTGCCGTATTCATAATAGTAAATTTGATACTCATGAAAAAGATAAGGCAGGTAATTGGGCATGTATTGGTTTGGAGTATTCTGCTCACATTTTGCGTATTTATTATGCATTATGTCTTCAAAACACCCATGCGGCGTGTAGCTGTTGACTTTTTGTTATTTGGCCTCATCAATATCAGCCTTTTTTACTTAAACTATCTTGTACTAATTCCTCAGTATCTAAAAAAGGAACGTTACGGATTATATATAGGTACCATATTGAGCGCCATTATATTGTATGGTTTTATAAAATATGGTTTTGGGGTTTTGTTTAAGGACGAGGTACTACTTCGCCCACGAATGAGGCCACGAATGGGTCAACCGCCTATGGGTGCCAGAACAAACCCTGGCATAAGGCCCAAGATAATTATGGAAGAAATGTCTTTCATCGCGTATTTCATCAGTACGTTTTTTACCAGTGTCGTATTTATTTTCTTTAGCGTTGTACTTAAATTATTTGTTGACTGGTTTGTGAACGAACGTGTGCAGCGCGACCTGGAGAACCAGCGATTGAGCGCGGAACTGGCCTTTTTAAAATCACAGATAAACCCGCACTTTTTATTTAACTCGCTTAACAGTATCTATTCGCTGGCCTATCAGCGGTCGGATATGACGCCCGAGGCTATACTGAAGCTATCTGAAATTATGCGTTACATGCTGTATGAATGTAATGACAATACGGTTGAACTGGGTAAAGAGATACAATACCTGCAAAACTATATCGATCTGCAAAAAATACGCCTGGGCGAAAAGGCGAATATCGATTTTAAATTTGAAGGTAATATCACCACTCAAAAAATCGCCCCGTTATTACTTATTGCCTTTATTGAAAATGCATTTAAACATGGCGTAGCTAATGACCCCGAATCGCCTATACAACTATTATTAAGTGTAAAAAATAACCAGTTATTGTTTTATGTGCATAACAGAAAGCATAAAGCCAATACCGACTCGGTTGGCGGCATAGGCTTAAATAACGTTAAGCGCCGGCTTGACCTATTGTACCCCGGCTTATATAATTTAGACATACATAACGAAAAGGATACATATACTTGCGAATTATCATTAGTTTTATAAAATGATACGATGCCTTGTAGTTGATGACGAGCCTTTGGCGCTGAATATACTGGAAGATTATATTGCTAAAGTACCTTTTCTGGAGCTTATAAAAGCTACTACCAATCCTATTGAAGCGCTTACCATGGTGCAGGATGGCAATATTGACCTTGTTTTTCTGGACGTACAAATGCCCGAGTTAACAGGTATCCAGTTCCTTAAAATTGCTAATGGCAAGGCTAAGGTAATATTAACTACTGCCTATTCGCAATACGCATTAGAGGGTTATGAATTGGATGTAGTTGATTACCTGCTTAAACCTATAGCTTTCGACCGTTTTTTTAAGGCGGCCCAAAAAGCACAAAGCATTATAAAACCCGCCACCGCCCCGGCCGCGCCAGTTGCCCAACCTGTACAGCAGCAGGTACAACAACAGCAACAGGATTTTATGAACGATTTTATATTTGTTAAAAGCGAGTATAAAATACAAAAGGTTTACCTGCACCAGATATTATATATCGAGGGGCTTAAAGATTATATTTCCATTTTTACACCAACCGAGCGTATCATTACCTTGCAAAACATGAAGAAGATGGAAGATACCCTTCCCGAAAAGCATTTCATTAGGGTGCATAAATCATACATCGTGGCGCTTAATAAAATTGATAGTATTGAACGCAGCCGAATTTTTATTGGCGATAAGGTTATACCCGTTGGCGATACTTACCGCGACAACTTTTTTAAGGTGGTGGATGGGAAGAATGTTTAGTAGATTTCGGATGTCGGATTTTCGATTTCGGATTTGGGTAATGCGGAAGCAAATATATCTTTGAATAGCCTTACTATGGAAGCCAAATTTTACGACGACCAAACTTTTGATAAATTAGTTTATAGCGAACAACAACTAATCAACAAAGAGTTTCAAAGCTGCACGTTTAAAAATTGTGATTTTAGCGGCTGCGATTTTGCAAATACCAAACTGCTGGAGTGCATTTTTGAGGGTTGCAACCTATCCATGGCTAAGTTAAGCAAAACCACTTTAACAGATGTGGTTTTCAAAGGGTGCAAGTTAATGGGCATTAACTTTAGTATAACCCAGGACTTTTTATTCAGCATACGATTTGAGGATTGCATACTGGATTATTCTTCCTTTATGGATAAGAAGCTGCCCAAAACTCATTTTATAAAAACCACGTTAAAGGAAGTTACTTTTAGTCGTGCCATATTAACCGGTGCCGTTTTTGATGAGTGCAACCTTAATGAAACTATTTTTAACGAGACCGACCTTACCGGCGTTAACTTCAGTACAGCATACAACTACATTATCGATCCCGAACGGAATACTATAACCAAAGCCATTTTCTCGCACCAGGGATTACCGGGTTTGTTAACTACCTATGGTATTAAGATAGTTGGTTGTTAGAGCCAAGAACCAAGATGCAAGAATCAAGAGCTAACAATTGCAAAGTCTTGGCTCCTGACTCTTGTCACTTGATTCTAATCAGAAACCCATTCACTCACAATTTTAGCTGATAACAGACAAAGCGGTATCCCCCCGCCCGGGTGCACGCTACCCCCACAGAAATATAGGTTGTTAATTTTTGACGATTTATTAGCGTGCCTCAAAAATGCTGCAAACCAATTGTTTGAACTGGTGCCGTATAAGGAGCCTTGATAGGATGAGGTTTGTGTTTCAATACTGCACGGATCTAAAATGCGCTCGCAGGTGATAAGTGAAGCAATATCTTCTCCTAACAATCGCGAAAGTTTATGGATGATATTTTGACGTGCGGTATCTATTAGCTTATCCCAATCTTGCCCGGTATTGGCGGGGACGTTTATCATAGTAAACCAGTTTTCGCAGCCTGATGGAGCATCATCGGGCTTGAGTTTAGAAGTAATGTTCAGGTAAACTGTAGGGTCTTTGTAAATATATTTTTGGTGCCAGATATGGTCAAACTCGGCTTTATAATCGGCACTAAAAAAAATATTATGCAGATTTAATTGAGGAAACTGTTTTTTAATTCCCCAGTAAAATATCAATGCCGAACTGCTGCGCTCCTGTTGTAATATTTTTTTAGGATGCAATTGCGGATGTTGTTTTAGTAGTTTGTTATAGGTGAACCAAACATCCATGTTCGAGACCACCAAATTAGCTTTTATAAATCGTCCGTTAACCTTTATCCCTTCGGCCCTGCTATTCTGTAATACTATTTCCCCAACAGGCGAATTATAATGAAATGTTATCCCCAACCTTTCTGCCAGTTTAACCAATGCAGTTACAATGCTGTACATGCCTCCATCAGGAAAATAAGCGCCATAATGCTGCTCCAGGTGCGGTATCACATTTAACGTAGCCGGGGCGGCATAAGGATTTGAGCCGTTATAGGTAGCATAACGGTCGAAAAACTGTACCAGATTTTTGTCTTTAAAATAAGTAGTGTTGGCCCTATGCATGGTTCGCCCAGCATCTATCTGCGGCAGGCGAAATATTGATCTGATAGTATCCCATCTTAAAAAAGTTTTCAGGCGGTGTAATGATCGCTCCAAAAAAACATGGTTGGTTATATCATAAATTCGGCGGTTATTGTTTAAATATTTTTTCACCGACGAGGCAGGCTCACCAGTAACGTTTTGTATTTCTTCTGCAAACTTATCCACATCTGCATAGGCCTGCAATTGCGTGCCATCCTCATAAAAATAATGGCATAGCACATCAAGCTTTTGGTAATTAAAATAGTTGGATGGGTTTTCGCCGGCGAGTTTAAATAACTCGTCCACATATTGGGGCATAGTAAATAAGCTTGGCCCGGCATCAAAACGGTAATCATGTATTTTAAATTCGGATAATTTACCGCCGGGATAACTATTGGTCTCAAAAACATCAACCCTATAGCCTTTAACGACAAGCCGTATAGCGGTTGCAATGCCGGCTATACCCGCGCCAATTATTAAAGCCTGTTTTTGCAGCATGAGGGTAAATATACTGCATTAGGATAAGACAGACTTACGAAGTTTATGAAACTTCGTAAGTCTAATACTATTAGGCATGTACGCCTTCAGCTATCTCTTCAATAGCCTTGCGATTAAACGCATCCAGGTCGGCGGGTTTACGACTGGTAACCAAACCATTGTCAACTACCACTTCCTGGTCAACCCAATGCGCACCTGCATTTTTAAGGTCGGTTTGTAAAGATGGGAACGACGTAAGCGTGCGTCCGCCTATCATGCCGGTTTCAATAAGCATTTGGGGGCCATGACAAATTGCTGCCACGGGTTTGCTTTCATCCAAAAACGCCGAAACGAAGGCTATCGCATCTTTATTTTGGCGCAGTTTATCCGGGTTCATTACACCGCCGGGTAATACCAACGCATCATAATCATCAGGACTAACATCGCCTAATACTTTATCTACATATACTTCAATTCCCCAATTGGTTTTATCCCATGCTTTTATTTTACCGCTTTTGGGCGATATTATATGCACAGTTGCGCCTGCTGCCTGCAGCGCGTCTTTAGGACTGGTTAACTCCACCTGCTCAAATCCTTCTTCGGTAAGGATAGCTACTTTTTTATTATTTAAGGTTGCCATACTATTTATGTTTTTATAATAAACGTTATAAATAGTACAGGCGGGAATGGGGATGGTTTTAAAAATAAAAATTTCCCTAAACTACGATTGGTCAAGCTCGCCAGGAGCTAAATATAATGCAAAACTTGAATACATAAAAAAGGGATAGCTAAAATGACTATCCCTTTTAAATATCATTCCGCCTTCAGGGGGTAAGGGGGCTTACGCTTCAACATCTTGCCCTACCAAGTGGTTAGCCACCAGATATTCGGCAATTTGTACAGCGTTGGTAGCGGCACCTTTACGCAGGTTATCGCTTACTATCCAGCAGTTTAGCGTATTAGGCTGACTTTCGTCGCGGCGTATACGGCCCACAAAAACCTCGTCCTTATCGTGCGCGTCAAGCGGCATTGGGTATTTTAAGTTTGCTACATCATCAGTAACAATCACGCCCGGCGCTTTTTCTAATATCGAACGTACTTCAGCCAGGTCAAAATCATTGGCAAACTCAATATTTACAGACTCCGAGTGGCCGCCCATAACCGGGATACGCACGGTAGTAGCGGTAACGCGTATGCTGTCATCGCCCATTATTTTATTGGTTTCTTTAACCATTTTCATTTCCTCTTTGGTGTAACCGTTTTCGGTAAATACATCAATATGAGGCAGTACGTTCAAATCAATGGTATACGGATAAGCTTTTGGTCCGTCAATACCTTTACGCTCGTTCATTAACTGGTCAACCGCTTTAACGCCTGTACCCGTTACCGATTGGTAGGTTGATACTACCACGCGTTTAATTTTATAACGATCATGCAGTGGCTTTAAAGCCACTACCATTTGTATGGTTGAGCAATTTGGGTTGGCAATAATTTTATCGTCAGGCGTTAATACGTTAGCATTAACTTCGGGAACAACCAGTTTTTTGGTTGGGTCCATACGCCATGCCGACGAGTTATCAACCACGGTAGTACCTGCTGCCGCAAACAAAGGCGCTTGTGCCAATGATGTGCTGCCACCGGCAGAGAACAAAGCAATATCCGGCTTCTGTTTAATCGCATCCTCAACAGAAATAACCTTATATGGCTTGCCCTTAAAAGTGATCTCTTTACCTACACTTTTTTCTGATGCAACCAATAATAGTTCTGTTACCGGGAAGTTGCGTTCTTCAAGAACCTGCAACATTTTGGTGCCCACTAAGCCCGTGGCACCCACAACTGCGATTTTCATTGTTTTTTTTTAATTTGTTAAATAAAATTTAAAATATGTGAACCCCAAATATCGGTATTTTTTTGTTTGGGTGGGATTGGGAATGTTATTTTAAGTTCAGATTTCTAAATACATATGCCTTATTTAACTTTCCCCGCTGTCTGAATGTCTCTGACTTCGGACGGTTAATGCATGTCTCGTCCTAAAATAGGTTTACATAAGTAAACTAAAAATTGACAGGACAAGACAGCAGATAGTCTTTAAACTATATTTGAAGAATAATCTTTGTAGTCGCAGACAGGCTATTGGTTCGAAGTTATAAACTTCGAACAGTTTTAAATGATGTAAAAGCACTCATTTAACCTTACCTGCCGCATTTACCAATACCACATCAGCAATTATGGCAGTATCTACTTTGTCAGGAATGTGTGAGCAAAAACCTATGCCTACGTAAAACGGTCCGTCAAGTTTTAATTTAATTGGTGCGCCCAATTGGTGCATGGGTTCGCCCTCAAAGCTTACAAACAGGGCAAACTCGTCGCCTTGTTTTTGGATGCCAATACGTTTGGCGTGTGCGGTAACCAGCGCATCCGGACTTTTGCCGCCCGGTAATGCGCCCCGGCTACCAATACGGTATTCCATATCCCTTACACGTGCGCCTTTTTCTGGTCGCCAGGCCAGGTGCAGCATACCTGCACCATGTAAAGCTACTATAGCTTCTTTCGAGTCGTCATCCAGGCTCTGGCGTATAACCAATGCTGCTTTACGGTCGCCAAAGCCATCAGGGTCGGTATAAATAATATCGCCCGCTAATGATACATTGCCCGACATTTTTTTCCATAGATAGCGGAATTCATCCCGTACGTACCAAATATTATATCCGGCTGAATTGATGGTATATTGTTTTGTTTTAGAATCATAAGTTGAGCTTCCCGGTGCCAAAGCTGCACCTACATCAGATTGGGCGGTAAATATGCCTATTGGTTTATACTCAGTACGGGCTGCCCGGTGAAAATCTGCAGGAGGAGATACCTGATGATGGGTAGGCGATTCGGGTAACGCCCATTCAGGCACCACAACAGAATTTGGCTGGGCAGGCGTTTGGGCTAAGGCAAGCTTTGGTAACGCATATAAAGCCAAAGCAAATGGTAATATCTTACCGAGGGTTTTAATAGTTCTCATAATATCATTTAACTGGTGTATATCAAAAGTAATTAAGTATATCAAAGGAAAAAAGATGCCTGTGCGTTTTAGTACAAGCTTACAATCAAAAAACCTTATATTTATGTTAATGGCAATAGCATGAGCGGAAAGATATTAGTAATTGGCGCCAACGGGCAAATAGGTACTGAACTGGTTAGGGCTTTGCGCCAGATTAATGGTGTTAGCAATGTTATTGCTGCTGATATACATAACCCCGCGCAGCCTCATACAGCAGGCCCTTTTGAGCATGTTAATGTAATGCAGGATACCGAATTGCATTATATTTTTGAAAAATATCATCCAACGCAAGTTTATTTATTGGCAGCAATGTTATCCGCCACAGGCGAACAATTCCCCAAAAAAGCCTGGGATTTAAATATGCAGGGGCTGATACATGTGCTTGATTATGCGGCTGCCTATAAAACGCCGAAAGTATTCTGGCCAAGTTCCATTGCGGCATTCGGGCCAAACTCACCGCGCGATAATACACCGCAATATTGCATTATGGACCCAAATACGGTTTACGGCTTTAGCAAACTGGCGGGCGAGCGTTGGTGCGAGTATTATTTTAACAAATATGGGGTGGATGTACGCAGCCTGCGTTACCCGGGTTTGATAGGGTGGCGGTCGGCGCCGGGTGGCGGTACTACCGATTATGCGGTAAATATTTTTCATGAAGCATTGCAAAACGGCAAATATGAAAGCTTTCTTTCGGCTGATACTGCTCTGCCGATGATGTATATGGACGATGCCATAAATGCAACCCTGCAATTAATGGATGCACCTGCTGATAAGATAAAAATAAGATCGTCATACAATCTGGCGGGAATTAGTTTTACTCCTGCGCAATTAGCTACTGAAATTAAAAAGCATATTCCAGGTTTTGAGATTTCTTACAGCCAGAATGACCCACGCCAGTTGATCGCTGATAGCTGGCCACGATCAATAGATGATAGCTACGCACAAAATGATTGGGGCTGGAAACTACAGTATGATTTGCCTGCCATGGTGGATGATATGTTGATTAATTTAAAAAAGTAGTAAAGGCTTGTGCGATTCCTTCCCTATGGGAAGGTGCAGGAAGGGGTTAATAAAGCGGAGACTCCCTGCCACCACGCAGTCAACCGCACCCTCCCCCAGGGAAGAATTATATGTACGTTGCAATCTTTAAAAACCTGAAAGGCATTTAAAAGAAACACAGTATATTCGCAATTCCTGTTTTATAGTAATGGTGTGCCATGAACTATGAACCATCAACAATGAACTAATACACATGGGAAGAGCATTTGAATTCCGTAAAGAAAGAAAATTTAAGCGTTGGGCCAAAATGGCCGTACAGTTTACGCGCTTAGGTAAAGAGATAGTAATGGCTGTAAAAGCCGGTGGTGGCGACCCTACCACCAACTCGCGCCTGCGTACTGCCGTGCAAAATGCTAAGGCAGTAAACATGCCGAAAGACAGGGTAGAGGCTGCCATTAAACGTGCCACCAACCGAGACGAGAAAGATTACGAAGAAATTGTATACGAGGGTTATGCCCCGCACGGTGTTGCTGTGCTGGTAGAAACCGCTACCGATAATACCAACCGTACTGTGGCTAATGTGCGTAGCTATTTTACCAAAGTAGGTGGTACGCTGGGTAAAACCGGCTCGTTGGATTTTATTTTTAGCCGTAAATCGGTTTTTACTTTTGATCCGGGCGACCGCGACCTGGAAGAGTTGGAGTTTGAACTGATTGATGCCGGTTTGGAAGAGCTGTTTGTAGAGGCCGACGAAGAAGGCAATGATATTGCTGTACTACGCGCCGGGTATGAAGATTTTGGCAAAATGCAAAAGGCTTTGGAAGAATTAGGTATTGAACCAAAATCGGCAAAGCTGGAGCGTGTGGCGCAATCATTCCACGAGGTAAACGAGGAACAAGCCGCTGATGTTTTAAAACTGATTGACCGCCTGGAGGAAGATGATGACGTACAGGCTGTTTATCATAATATGGCGGAGTAAGTTAGTGAATAGTGATTAGAATTGGTGATTAGTTGAGTGCCAATAAAATCATACAATTATTAATCCAATAAATCATAGTTCAGACAAAATATGCCGCTATTCACATCACGTAAGGAGCAAAAAAAAGTTAAGGTGACCTTTAGCAATGGTTTGCTTTTTGTAGAGAAAGAAAATGGCAAGCAGCAGGCTTTTCCGTTGGAGTGGTTTCCTAAGCTGCAAAACGCTACCGATGAGGAACGTGAAGATTGGGAACAAAACGATAAAGGCTTACGTTGGAATAAACTGGATGTAGATATTTCTATTTAGAGAATCAAGAAACAAGAGTCAAGAAACAAGACAAATTCGTTTACTAATATTTTGACTCCTGCTTCTTGGCTCTTGACTCTAAAAAAATGACGTTCGAAGAGTTTTTTAAGAAAAAAAGAATTGACCTTGTTGCCTTTGAAAAGGGGGACCCGGCATTGTTTTTTCAGTTTAAAAATCATTTTGAGCAAATGGGCGAAAAAAGTTTTGATCATACCAAAAAGTATTGGTTCAATAACCTGCGCCGACAATACCATCTGGCACCTGAGGTAAAAACCGAAAAGCCCAAAATTGAAAACCAACTGGCCGAGCAAACCATTACCGACAGTTTGACCGAGCAAGCCGTAGCCTCACATATATTAAGCGGCGTTCCGCAGGTGAAACCTGGTATTACTAATGTTGAAACGGAGATAAATAAAGAGGCTACTCCTGCCCCAAAACCGGGCTTTACACCACGCTTTAAACCCGGCATGACAAAACCGGCAAGTGCACCGGCAACTGAAGAAAAACAAGACGAAACCGCGCCTACACCAACACCGCCAAAACTGGGCTTTACGCCGAAATTTAAAGCGGCAAATATGGCCAAACCGGCCGATACCCCTCCTCCTGTATCAGAAGAAAATAAAAACGAAACTTCCGCTGCGCCTGCGTCAAAATTAGGTTTTACGCCAAAATTCAAAGCAGCTAATTTGCCTAAGGCGGCCGAATCTTCATCTGCCGAGGAAAAAAAGGAAGAAGATATTACACCGTTAGAACAACCGAAGCCTAAAATGGGCTTTACACCCAGGTTTAAAGCAGGTGTTACCAAACCAGCCGAAGCTACATCTGCGGAAGAAGAAAAAAAGGAGGATGCGCCAACCGACACAACGCCACCAAAATTAGGCTTTAAACCCAAATTCAGGCCATCGCCACCCAAACCTGAGGAAGAACAATAAATTATTTCAGCTTCTCATTATTTTTATGTCTGTCGGCATCGCGGATATTTTTCTTATCCATGTTTTTTTGCAGGGCATCAGTAAGATTAACACCGGTTTGGTTGGCCAAACATATCAGCACAAATAAAACATCGGCCATTTCATCGGCCAGGTTAACTTCGGTATCTGATTTTTTAAAAGATTGTTCGCCGTATTGCCTGGCCATAATGCGGGCTACTTCGCCAACTTCTTCCATCAATATAGCGGTGTTGGTAAGCTCGTTAAAGTAGCGTACGCCTGTGGTTTTTATCCAGTTGTCAACCAGTTTTTGTGCTCCGTCAATGGTCATATCAGTGCTTATCGCGGTCGTGGGTATCTAAAATTATAGTAACGGGGCCATCATTTACCAGGCTTATTTTCATATCGGCCCCAAATATGCCTGTCTCTACGATTGTGTTAGTCAATGCACCCAGCATAGTTATCATTTGCTCATATAAAGGTATAGCTACATCGGGCTTTGCAGCACGAATAAATGATGGGCGGTTGCCCTTTTTAGTTTGCGCAAACAGGGTAAATTGCGATATCAGCAAAATACGGCCGCCAACATCGGTAATACTTTTGTTCATTAGCTCGTTATCGTCACTAAAAATACGCATGGCGGCAATTTTTTGTGACAGCCATTGAAGGTCGTCGGCAGTATCATCAGCGGCAATACCCAATAGTATCAGCAAACCGTTTTGTATACTGCCGGTAACTTTGCCACCAACACGGCAACTGGCCTCGGTTACACATTGTAGTACGGCTCTCATATACCCGGTGTTTATTATTCCCTCTTTAGGTTAAGGTTGCTTGGTGGTTTCCTTGATCTGCTTTATGAGCTTTAATTTCAGAATAATAAAAATGGCTGCCACAAATACGCCCGCCAGGCAAAACTCATAGCGCCCGGTACTAATGCCTGTATAAATAGCATAAAGGCTCAATAAAATGGCAATGTTATAAAATACGTTAAGGGCAATCTTCTTCCACATATTAATATACATCTAATGATGGGTCAATATCTTCGGCCCATGCCAAAATACCCCCATAAAGGTTATATAAATTGGTAAAGCCCTGCTGTTCCAGTTGCATAATGGCTGCCGCGCTGCGTTTGCCGCTGCGGCACATAACTACTACGTCTTTATCTTTAGCTATTTTGTCGCTTTCAATTAAAATGCCGCCAAGTGGTATCAGTACACCACCCAGGTTTGAGGTTTCGTATTCAAAATCTTCCCTAACATCTATTAGTTGAAAATCCTCGCCTTTGTCCATTTTTTCTTTTAGCTCCTGTACGCTTATTTCTTTCATGGTATAAATTATAAGATATGATCAAATGTACTTCTTTTTGCTGAAAACAAAACAGGTTGACCTGATCGTTAATTCACATGATTGTCATTGTTTAATCATTAGTGTGCAATACATAGTACTATTTTAAATATATTTGCATAATAAGCTGTAACATTAATGGCACTAAAGCGTTTATACATTTAGTTTATACTATTTTACATTAATTAATGGAGAAAATTACCCGTTTTTTTTGGTTTTGTTCCGGAGCTCACGTTGATACTTTAAAAAAATACCCTATTGAACATAATAAATATGTGGGCATAGGGGCAACCATATTTTTTACCGCGCTATTTGCCAGTTTATCGGGCGGTTATGCCATGTATTTTGTGTTTAGCGGCAGCGCATTTGCCGTTGGGTTTGCCATACTTTTTGGCCTGCTTTGGGGTACGGCTATTTTTAATATGGACCGTTATATAGTATCAAGCATCAATAAAGAAGGCACCACTAACCAACAGATATTACAGGCCTCGCCGCGTATTTTGCTGGCTATTATGATTGGTATAGTGATATCGCGTCCATTGGAACTAAAAGTTTTTGATAAAGAGATTCGCCAAAAGCTTAAAACTGCATACCTGAAAGGCCAGCACCGTAAAATTGATACGCTGCAAAAAACCTATGAACAAAAGTATGGTATGGAGTTAGCTAAAAATCTGGATCTTAAAAAAGAAAAGGACTCGTTAGAAAAAGATATTAACCGCTCGCGCTACCAATTGAATCAGGAAGTTTTTGGCGATAAAACCAACCAAACCTCGGGCATTGTGGGTTATGGCACCTACGCCAAACAAAAACAAAGCGTGTTAGAAGAAAAGCAGGCGCGACTTAAAACGGTTATGGAGAATGAAGATAAGATGGACCAATACCTTGCCCAGCGTAAGGATTTTGAGGGATTGAACAGTTTGAAATTGTTTACCGAACATCAGTTAGACAGCCTTGCTGCGGTAGCCGGTTTTAGCGACCGTAACTGGGCACTTGGGCAGTTAACGTATAATGAAAACGGTACCCGCGACCTGGATACTTATTTAGCCATATCATTTATTGGCTACCTGTTTATTTTGTTTGAATGTTTGCCGGTGTTTGTAAAGCTGATGTCGCCCAAAGGGCCGTATGATGTTGCGCTGGCAAAAACGCAGGAAGCTGACACCCATTACGCCGAGCGTGATAAAGAGCGGGATATGGCCATTACCGATAACGTATTCAACCATCACCTGGAAACCGATGTAGAACATCGAAAGCGGGTAATAACTACCAATGCTGAAGAAGGTAAAAGCAGGCACAGGTACGAGTAATATCTATACCCTGCTTTGAATATACCATTCAGGTGTTCCACTAACAAATGAAACACCTGGATGGTATACTTTAATTTACTTCAATAATTTTAGTTCCTTTGGTTACGCCAGTTTCATTAAAGGCATCAACA
>JAICMD010000297.1 GCA_025929405.1 Mucilaginibacter sp.
TCGGCAGACCGGCCCGGGCGTTTACAGTGGGTTGGAAAAAACCGGCAGTTGTCACCGCTGGTTAGTTTATTTTTTAATAAGGGTATCAGGTACTTGCTGAAATTTATAAACGTTAAAAGGTAAAGGCAAATCTGTTTTTGCATAGGTTTTAGCGTTTAGTTCATCCTCAAATCGGTGAGCATATTCAATATCGCAACAATCAACTCCGGGTTGGCGAAAGTAAAACCTATAAATATTTCCGTTGTGACACCTTTTATCATAATAAATTACTGTTTTCATCTTATTGTTATTTTGTTTTTAGCTAAATAATTGCACCGGCAAACTGCCAGCGATAAGTCACTGTAAGCACTGTCACAAGTGCTATGCGTAATGCCAGGCACCCAAACATGAAAATTAGGTTTTAGTTTGGTGCCTTCATTAGTCACGTAATAGTTATTTATTTCGTGTAAAATGCCGATTTTTAAATCGTCCGGGGTTGCGTTTGCTATATGGTTCATAGACCTAAGTATATATTTTTGGCGACTTTCAAGGGCTCTAAAAAAGCGTTTGCATCTTTGTTGCCTATTTCTAACCAACTCGCCATCGGCTGCAAATCTTTAT
Source organism: Mucilaginibacter sp. (assembly GCA_025929405.1). Lineage (GTDB taxonomy): Bacteria > Bacteroidota > Bacteroidia > Sphingobacteriales > Sphingobacteriaceae > Mucilaginibacter. Next base: position 601 of record JAICMD010000297.1, read on the forward strand.
AATCGAGCCATCTTTTATCTGGCAATTTCGGACTGTTAAGTCCTTTTTTCAGTATGATAGCATAACAATGCTGTATATAGCCAGGGCGCTTATCTTTTATTCTATCGGGTTTACCCCAATTACTGATTTGCTTAATAAACTTTAAGTCTTCTTTGTCAAAGGGCACGTCACTATGATTTTTGTAAACGGTGCCCAGGTAGGTAATTTTATCCATATAATTCAGTTTTAATAATGTTTTCAATTTGTTCAATTTCTTTGTCATTCAAGCAAGAGTGACGGCCAATCCCGTGTACACGGTTATACAACGTAGTACCCCGGATCCCTAACCGCCGGGCGATTAGGGATAGGTTGATCAGTTTGGATTTTAGATTGATGTTAGGCATTGCACAACTCTTTTAATTGGTTGTTCAATTCAGTTACGCAGGCACCTACCATATCAGTAAAATAACCATCACTTCTAAAATCGTCTTCGCTTGCATAAGAGCAACCGCCTAAATAATCAGAGGCGGTTAAAATGCCTTTGTAAGTACATTTTACCTCAACTTGTGCCCATGCCCAAACATTACCGCTGTCAAGGTCTTCGCGAATTTTATCGCAGGTTTCACGGTCAAAATCAGCGTCTCCGCTATCAATGGCGTTACCCTCTAATTGCATTGTTTCATACTCTGCAATTACTTCAATTTCGATGTTGTTCTTGTTTATAGTTTCCATGTTAGTTAAGTTGTTTTGCAATATGTTTGCGGTTAATAATAGATACAATTACGATTATGCATACCGGTGCACCTTGTGCTAATATGCCTATGATAGTTAGTGTTTGCATTACCAAAGTAAGTAAGATAAAAGAGCGGTTAATAACATAATGACAGGTAGTACCCATCCATAATCTTTTGTTTTCATTGTCTTAATATTTACGGGTTAATAATTCTGTTTCAATCTCTAATATACTGTAAGGTACGTTTAAACCTTGATTTGCTTTGATAAGCAGGGTGCGAAGTTGCTGAGTTGATAGTGTGCTCATTAGTATTTGATGTTAAGTTTACGTAATTTATTTTCGATTAAGATACGACCCATGAAGTCTTTAGAGCGTATTGCGCTGTTACGCAAATCAACTAACTGAATGCCTTCTACGGATACCGCTGCGGTTACATCGTAGGGTAAACGTTGTGTTTCGCCGTTGTGTTCTGCTAAGCAGGTAGTATACACTAATTGCTCATCATGGTGAAACATGTGCATATTGATAGTTAACATTACTTCATATAATGAGTAATTAGCGACCTTAAGCGCGTCTATTGCTTGTTTGCAGATAGCTATCTCAGCGGGCTGAGCGTTAAGGATTTGAATGTTGTTATAAAGTATCATAATGAATAGTATTAATGTTGATATAAAGATAAGTATATTTTCTTACATTCCAAACTTTTTTGTAATTATTTTCATGTAAATAAGCAGTATAACTATTTGGAATAATGTTACGTATTTTTCTTATATGTAGTATTATGTTAAGTAGAAACAGGTGATAGTGATAACGCTGCGTTATAACGGGCAATTAGCCGGCGGTTATGAGGCTATTAAGCAGGCCGGACCACCGGACCACCGGACCACCGGACCACCGGACCACCGGACCACCGGACCACCGGACCACCGGATCTGTATGGATCCCCGCGCTGGCTGGCTGGCTGGCTGGCTGGCTGGCTGGCTGGCCGGCCGGCCGGCTGGCTGCCTGGCTGGCTGGCCGGCTGGCTGGCTGGCTTTTGACGGATTGCAGGGAGGGCGGCTAAAAGGCAAAAGGACAACTTTAGCCAGGTTAACCGGCCCCGGGGCTGATAGAAAAATTTCTGAGGTAAAAACCGGCCCTTATAGCACTTTTTATTTATAATTTTATTATATTTACATCGTTAACAATGTTGTTAATAAAATCTCACAAATACAATGAAAATGTCCAGAATATGGGCTATGCCAAATAGCCTTACCTTTACCATCAAACCAATTAAAGATTTATTAGTTAATTATTGCGTCGGTGTAATTATCGACCCGTTTGCAAATAATTCTAAAATAGGCACTATTACGAATGATATTAACCCAGAAATGGATACACATTATCATTTAGACGCTCTTCAATTTCTAAAATTAATGAAAACCGAAAGCGCCGATGTGGTAATTTACGACCCACCATACAGCATCTCCCAAGCTAAAATCGTGTATGATAACTTCGGTACTGACAAATTAAGCAATGGGTATAAATCAATGCTTTATTGGAAAAGCGTTAAAGATGAATGCAAAAGAATATGTAAACCTAACGGTATAGTTATTTGTTGCGGTTGGTCAAGTAATGGTCTCGGCTTAAAACGAGATTTTGAAATGTTAGAAATTTTATTGGTTCCGCACGGTGGTTCTAAAAATGATACAATTGTTACAGTAGAGCGTAAAAACATTCCTCACTAAATAGGTGAGATTTTTTAGTGTAGGGATAAAAACCGCCCCAATCAGGCGGTTTTTCTTTTTATAATATATTTCAATACCTTTATGCGATAATCCCACGTAAAAATGAACTGGATCTCTAAATTGTTGTTCGGTGATCTCATTAACCAGCAGGTCAACGCCATAGTTGCTCAAAACACCGCCTCTTTGTTCAATGAGAACGTTTTCCGGTACCTGAACAACGGGGAAACTATCATCAACCCGAACGGTTATGACTACGTGGAGAAAGGCTTCGAGGCCGTGGGCGCAGTGTACGAGTGCGTGGACATTATTGTAAAGAAAATGATTGCCTGCCCACGTATCGTTTACAGGATAAAAGACCAGAAAGAGTATAAAAAGTACCTGAACTTCTCGAAATCTGCCGATACGTTGCCGCAGATGCTCATCTCAAAGGCGAAAGCCCTGGAAGAGGTAAGCATTCCGCAAATTGATAAGCTGCTGAACAACCCGAACCCTGAACAGGACGGAGATACGGTGTATGAACACCTTTTTGCCCGCTATTTGCTGCAGGGGAATGCTTATCTGTACGGAGTAGCAGGTTCTGACAA